>CAMFLD010000339.1 GCA_945957245.1 uncultured Flavobacterium sp.
CTGACAGCTTCCATAGGCGGTAAATAATAAGCTTCGTTGTAACCATAAATATCAGCACTGATGTTATATCCGTTTTGGCGTGTATTCATTTCAATACTTTGTGTAGGGTTTAATCCACGTGTAGCAATTCCATTAGCAGTAAACCCACTGCTTTCTGTTTCCACAATATTCAAACCCGGAACTCTTCCTAAGATTTGACGGGTATTATTAACAGCCTTATTGGCATCGAGACTGTCTACGAGGATGACCTCACTTTTTTTGCCGGCATAAATGATTCCGTTTTTAGCCTCCGGCAAATGACCAATACCATTTACGGTTTTAAATCCTTTTAGAACTACTTCTTTTAGTTTTGTGGTATCCTTGATTTGAGCGTTGGCAAGTTGAATATTGGTTATTAATACCAATGTCAGGATTATTTTATTGAAATTCATGATTTTATTTAGATATATTTAAATTCTATTGTCTGTAATGGTCAGTAAGCGTTAAAAGGAATTTTTCTAATTGATCTTCTTCCTGAACAGTCAATTGAAGATTTCCCAGTTCTTCAACATTTACATTCTGGGCAACTTCAGGAGAACCAAATTCACCAGTGTTTAAATCTCTGGTATTGTAAAAATGAATCACCTGTTTAAGCGTTGCCATAGAACCATTATGAAAATAAGGTCCCGTAATGGCAATATTTCGTAGAGTTGGCACTTTAAATTTTCCTTTATCCACAGCCAGTCCATTTATAGCACCAATTCCATAGTCTACATAATTTATTCCAAGTGGATTTACTGATGTGGCTTGGGTATAAAAAGGATTTGCCGTATTCTTTGGCACACCAATATTGTCATACGTAAAATCGGTGAATAATACTTTTCCGGTGTTTTCATCAGCATCCAGGATATGGCAATTAGCACATTTTGCTTTTCCGGAAAAAAGCGCTAACCCTTTTTTCTCATCTTCTGTAAAAGAAACCAGCCCTCGGGAATAATAATCAAATTTAGAGGTGAAGGAATTTACTTCACTTGATTTTTCATAAGCGGCTACAGCATCTGCTACCGCATTGAGAATTTCGGAGTCAGAAACTAAAGTTCCGTATATACTTGTTAGTTTAGAAAAATAAGTAGCAACTTTTATTTTTTCTGCAACATCATGGGCAGACGCATTATTCATTTCTACAGGATTGAGCAATGGATGAATAAACTGTTCCTGCAGGCTTGACGAACGCCCGTCAAGAAAAAGCCCACCAACAAAGGTTTCGTCTACGGAATTGTAATATTGTGTTGGCGAAAAAACACCGTATGACAAACTGGGTGCATTTCTGTTTCCAAACATAGTGGCCATGGCGCCATGGGAAACAGCGCTATTTGCTGGATCGCTGAAACCTTTTTCGGGCGAATGACACGAAGCACAGGCTTGACCTATTGGGTTTGATAAATTAGTATCAAAAAAAACTGCTTTTCCCAGAAGTGCTTTTTCGCTGGGCGTAGGTATATAGCTGGTCTCATCTTTTGAACAGCTTGAAAAAAGTACTGCTAAAAGCATACACGGAATAAGTAAATGTACTTTCATTATTTAGACTTATTAAAAATAATGACGCAAATATATTTCACTTTACTAAAGCTTCAAAATTTATTTAGACTTATTTTAAATAATATTTATAAAGTATTGGTTTACAATTAAAAAGAGCAATTACAGAGTCAGTAGTGTCGTTTTGCAAACTTTAGAATCATTTGTTTCTTTTTCCGTACCAGACAAGAAATCCTGTAATAGGTAAGCTTGCTATTAGTAAGCTGATTGAGAAGGCAAATATTTTACCGGGAAGTCCTAAAACAGCTCCGGTATGGATGTCATAATTCATCCGCATCAATTTATCGGATGTATCGGCATCGCTAAGTTTACCATAGATATGATTTACTTTATATTCTTTTAAAGTATATTGGTCAAAGTAACGGTAATCGGTTTTCCAGTACGTACCGTCGCCAAGATTTGCATTAGCCGCTATTGACGTGGTGTCAGATTCCGGAGGATGGATTTCGATAGAATTGGCTTCAGGATATTCGCTTTGCATTGTAAGCCAGACTTTATCTAACGGATTAGCCACTTGGGTATTTCGAATTTCTTTTTTAGAACCCGGATCTACGTACACTAATGATTTTTTCCCACCGGAAACGGTATAATAACTGTAAGCAAACCAATTGAATCCCCAAACTAATCCGGTAACGGCAAAAATTAGTGCTATGGCCATGATATAAAATCCGGTAATGTTATGCAGGTCATAGTTTTTGCGTTTCCACTGGGTTGTCTTTTTCCATCGGAACCAAAACCTTTGTTTAGCGGCACTTTTGTTCTTTGGATACCATAAAATAAGACCTGTAATGAGCATAATCAGAAAAATCAGAGTAGCTGAAGCTACAACAATTTGACCTGTTTCATGTGGTAGCCATAGATAGAAATGACCATCAAGCACAAAATGGAAAAAACCTTCTTCAGCATTGACGGTTTTCTGTACTTTTCCGGTATACGGATTCAGGTAAACGTAATAGTAATAAGTAGGTTTAAAATGATAGAATATAGCGGTTGCTGCTTTTCCCTTTTCATTATATTTTATGGCATGAAGCACTTTACCGGGCAGTTCCTTTTTAGCAATTTCACCCAACTTTGAAGGAGGTAAGTAAGGGGAATCCTCTTTTGGCACAAAACGATATGTTTCTGTTATATTTTGAATTTCGTCCTGAAAAGCATACAGGCATCCGGTAACGGCAATGATAAAAACAATGATTCCCGAAGTTAAGCCCAGCCAAAGATGGATGTTGCGGATTACTTTTTTGAATTTATTTTTCTGCATCTAAAAAATGATAAAAAACTCCCCAACTGAATGAGGAGTTATAAAACAAACATAAACCAATTATATATTCAGATTAGAACTTGTATGTCAGCCCGGCAGTTAGGGTTCGTAAACGCTGTGGCGTAACTGTTGACCAACCTGAATAATATTTTTCATTGAACATATTATTTAATTTCAATGTAACTCCAAATTTATCAGTCGAGTAAGATAAAGCGGAATTGAGTATTGTATAACTTGGCAGCTCAAATGTGCCGATATTAGCCCTGTTTAAGGTTTTATATTCACTGGCATAATTTCCTCCAAAACCAATTCCCAATCCTTTTAATTTTCCTAAAGGCAGCGTATAATTGGCCCAAAAATTAACCAATGTTTCAGGACCGGCTTCTTCAGGGCGCAGGCCTAAATAACCTGATGCAGGATAATCTTTGGTTACTTTACTGCTGTTATTGCTAATTCCTGCAATGAGGTTCAATCCGGCAAATGGAGTAGCAGTGATGCTTAATTCAATTCCTTTGCTTTCTACTTCGCCACCCTGAATAGAAGCGTTTGGATTGTTAGGATCGGTCATAAGCCTATTTTTTACGTTGATGTTATAATAACTCAATGACGCTGAAATGATTTCCTTGAAAAGGTTGGTTTTTAATCCAAATTCATATTGATTGGCATGTTCCGGGTCAAAAGTTGCAGCAACTGTATTAGTACCATCTAAATCCCTTTGCCCTGGCTCCACATTTTTGAATCCGTTCATATAATTTCCGAAAACGGAAACCTTGTCTTTGATAATTTGATATACTGCGCCGAACTTTGGAGAAACAGCAACCTGACTTTTTACTTCAGATGCCGAATAAGAAGCCGTTTTTCCTCTAAATTCAT
>CAMFLD010000340.1 GCA_945957245.1 uncultured Flavobacterium sp.
GTTTTGGGCATGGGTATAGGCATTCATTAATTCGATTTCCATTTTGTTGAAACCATAATCCAGCCATGCTATTGTCGCTTCGGTGGCATAACCGTTTCCCCAGAATTTTTCGTTCAGACGGTAACCGTAATCAAAAAAATTGGTATTGCCGTTTTCTACATGGTCGTGTACAAATTTGATTCCCGTCCATCCGATAAATTCGCCGGTTTCTTTTAGGATTGTAGCGAAGCGTCCTATGTTGTTTCTTTCGTACTGGCTTCTTACATATTCAATCACCTTAATAGATTCTTCGATGGTTTGAGTTGGATTTTGCCAAAGGTATTGATGTACTTTTGGATTGCTGTCCATAGCAAACATATCTTCGGCATCGGAGAGTTCTAAAGGGCGAAGTAAAAGGCGTTCGGTTTCAAGGATTAGGTTCATTATTTTAATTTTTTAATGTATACCAATTGTGTGGTTCATTATTGACGTAATACGGATTGGTTAATTCAAATCCCAATTTTTGCAAAACGGCGTTTGAACCGACATTATCAGTGACTGCGCAGGCATGGATTACCGACAGATTCATTTCATTAAATCCATACTCCAGCCAGGCTTTTGCGGCTTCGGTGGCAAAGCCTTTGCGCCAGTATTCTTCTGCAAAGCGGTAGCCCAAATCATAGAAGTTGGAAAAACCATTTTCTTCTGTAGCTCTGAATTTTAGTCCTGAAAAGCCAATTAGCCGGTTATTTTCTTTTAGGATTACAGCATACCTTCCGATACCGTTCTGCATATATTCATTTATTATTTTCTGAACGTACTTTTCGGCTTCCTGAAGGGTTGTTATTGGATTTCGAAGGTACGCATTTACATTCGGATTGTTGTTCATTGCAAAGAATGCTTCAACATCTGAAGGTTTCAGTGGGCGTAACAGTAATCGGTTGGTTTGTAATGTCAGCATTTTTTTTTTAGCCCCGATTGCAGCGGAAATCCTCGAAGAGATTGTAGCGTAAAGCGGGATTAGCTTCTAAAAATTACTCTGCAAATTTTCCTAATGTATACTGAATTAAGGCATCGACGGCTTTATACGGGTCTTCGCTGAATGTCCCGTTAGCTCTGTTGGCAATAATGGCATTGAGCGATAAGCAGTTGTGTCCTAATAGTTTTCCTAAACCATAAATGGCTGATGTTTCCATTTCAAGATTAGCCATTCTGTGGTCGCCAAACTTGAAATTATCCATTTTGTTATTTAGTTCCGGGTCTTGGATTTGGAGTCGCAATACACGTCCTTGTGGCCCGTAGAATCCTCCGGCGGTTCCTGTAATTCCTTTATGGATTAGGTCGCTGTCGAATTTGTCCTTCATTTCTTTGGAGCATCCGATGATGTAAGGTGTTCCTTTTTTGAGGTCCCAATTGGTGTGTTTGATGAAGGCTTTTTCCATTTCTTTTTCGCTGATATCATCGATAAGGTAGGAGCGGAGCATGTTGTCTAAGCCTAATCCGAATTCGCCCATAACAAAGCTGTCTACGGGAATGTCTTCCTGTAAGGAGCCTGAGGTTCCGATACGTACGATATTTAAGGCTGTCAGTTCTTCTTTTGGTTGGCGTGTTTTTAGGTCGATATTTACCAATGCGTCCAATTCGTTCATGGTGATATCGATATTGTCGGGCCCTATTCCGGTTGACATTACGGTGATTCTTTTTCCTTTGTAGGTTCCGGTTTGGGTTTTGAATTCGCGTTTTTGGGTTGAGAATTCTATTTTGTCGAAGAATTGGGTGATTTTTTCCACACGGTTTTGGTCGCCTACAAAGATGATGTCGTGGGCAATATGTTCCGGTCTTAGATTCAGATGGTAAACACTGCCATCCGGATTTAGTATTAATTCTGATGATTTAATCATTTTATTTGTTCGGTTATAATTGGTTATTTGATGTTTGGTTATTTGGTTATTCGAAATAGTTTAATTCAAAATTTAGAATTTAAAATTCAAAATAAAAATCACCCGCCTACCCGTTTTACTTTGAAGCCTTTTTCTTTGAGCAGGTTCATGATTTTGTCCCGGTAATCGCCTTGTATGATTATGGAGCTGTCTTTGAAGGTTCCGCCCACGCTTAGCTTGGTTTTGAGTTCTTTGGCTAATACCTTGAAGTCTTCATCGCTGCCTTCGTAACCTTCTATTATGGTTGTGGCTTTGCCTTTGCGTTTTTCATACTTGCAAATCATGGGCTCTTTTTGGATGTAGAGCACATGGTCCTGTTCTTCAACGATTTCAGGTTCGTTAGAAGGTTCGTGGTCGGGGAAAAGTTTTTTTAATTGGTCTTGTAAATCCATAATTTTAAAAAAAATACAAAAGTAAATTTCCAAACCTCAAGGTGAGTTGAGATTTGGAAATTACTTATTCAAAGATATAGATTTATTTTTTGATTAGCCCTAATTCTACTAATCTTTCGTGAAGGAATTCACCTGCGGTGGTATCTTCGTATTGTTTAGGGTGTTCTGCATCAATACATTCCGGTAGGCAGTTTAGTGACATATCGCTTACGGGATGCATGAAAAAAGGTATCGAGTAGCGTGATGAACCCCATAATTCTCTGGCTGGGTTTACTACCTGATGGATGGTCGATTTTAGTTTGTTGTTGGTATGTCTTGACAACATATCGCCCACATTAATCATTAATTCATCGGGTTCTGCCATGGCGTCTACCCATTGTCCGTCGTGGTTCATTACCTGTAGTCCTTTGCCTTGTGCACCCATAAGGAGTGTAATCAGGTTGATGTCACCGTGTGCGGCGGCACGAACGGCTCCGTCTTTTGGTTCATCGGTGATAGGTGGGTAGTGGATAGGGCGGAGAATGCTGTTTCCGTCTTTTACATACTTATCGAAGTAAAATTCGTCCAATCCGATGTAAAGGGCTAAGGCTCTTAGTACATACACTCCGGTTTTTTCGAGCATCTGGAAGGCTTCTTTTCCGATGGCATTGAATTGCGGTAATTCTTCTACGGTTACGTTGTCAGGGTACTGACCTGCGTATTTAGAACCTTCGCTTACGTATTGGCCGAAGTGCCAAAACTCTTTTAAATCTCCGGCTGAACGTCCTTTGGCAGATTCTTTTCCGAAGGAAACATAGCCTCTTTGACCTCCAATTCCGGGGATTTCATACTTTTCTTTGGTTTCGAGCGGCAGTTGAAAGAAGTTGCGTACTTCTTCATAAAGGCTTTCTACCAGTTTGTCATCTAAAAAATGACCTTTCAATGCTACGAAGCCGATGTCTTCGTAGGCTTTTCCGATTTCATTTACAAACTTTTGTTTACGTGCCGGATCGTCCGACAGGAAATCACGTAAGTCAACACTTGGGATTTGTTGCATAATTTTACGTTTTTTGGGAAGCTTCCCGATTTAAAGGCGCAAAGATAGCAGATTTATCCCGTTTAAGTGTTAAGGCAATGCTATTGTTTGTTATTTTTTGTTATCAGTAGCCATTCATAAATATTGACCTATATAACGATCATAATGATTACACGATTATAACATTATTGGTAATGACTTATACGAGTTAATATATCTTACCTTTTCCTGTCCCGGACTTCCGCAACCTGTTTTTATTTTTCCTGTTTTATAATTAAAAACAATTTTCTTGCCATTATCGTTCAGTTCGCAAATTGTTGGACAGGTTTTATAGTTTGTGTTGTTGAGTTTGGTTTCTATTTTTCTTT
>CAMFLD010000341.1 GCA_945957245.1 uncultured Flavobacterium sp.
ACCCAGGCCACATCGGTCAGTGTAGCGCCAAGGCTTCCACGCATATTGTTGAGTGCCACGTTAACAATAGTGGTGTCAACAATTTCAAGTAAGGCACAAAGTACTGCGGTGATTGTGATGATGACTCTCCTGAAGCCATATTCAACCAAATCATCCTGTATTGGAGTTGCAGCCATTTAATTACTATTTTAAATTTTGAATTCTAAATTTTGAATTATTTTAGGATAACATCAACATCGGCGTTCATTCCCGAGCGTAATAATTGCAGTTTTTCTTTCGGATTATTTTCTGTAAAATTGATTCGAACCGGAAGCCTTTGTACTGTTTTTACGAAGTTACCACTGGCATTATCAGGAGGCAAAAGTGAGAATTTAGAACCGGTAGCAGGCGAGAAGGAAGCAATTTGGCCTTCAAATTCCTGACCCGGGAAAGCATCTATTTTAAGTTTAACTTTTTGGCCTTCACGCATTTTGTTTAATTGGGTTTCCTTGAAATTGGCAATAACCCAGGTTTCATTGTTATTTACAATGTAAAATAAAGATTGTCCTGCCTGAACCAATTGTCCCGGTTGGATATCAACAGAGGAAACCTGTCCGTCAATTGAAGCGGTAACCACAGTGTAGCCCAAGTTAAGATTCGCAGCATCCAGTGCAGCCTGTGCTTTTTTGACATTGGCAGCAGCCACCTGAACTTGTTTTGAGCTCACATTATTTCTTGCCGAAGCAACATTTTTCTGGTAAGCCGAAGCTTTTTGCTGGTCCTGTAAAATTTTCAACTGGCTTTCCGCTTCCTGTTTGGCTGCTTCTGCCTGTTCGAATTGCTGTTTGGTTATCGAATGATTTTTATACAGATTGCTGTAACGTTCAAAATCATTAGAAGCTCTACGCAGCCTGATTCTGGCTGTTTCGATATTTCCATAAGCCGATTGGATATTGGCATCAGAAACAGATACATTGGCTTGGGATGTTCCAATATCAGCTTTGGCTACTTCTTCACTGTTTTGGGCAGCGATAAGATTGGCTTTAGCTTCTTCAACTTTTACCAGATAATCGCTGTTGTCGATGATAAAAAGAGTATCTCCTTTTTTGACGATGTCATTATCTTTAACAAGAACTTTGGCTATATACCCAGAAACTCTTGGTATTATTGGATTCATTTTTTTGGCTACCTGAGCATCATCCGTAGTCTCATGTGAAAGAGAGTGGAAGAATTTATAACCACCGTAAGTTAATCCAACGACTAACAGTACAATGAATATCAAACGGAATCTTTTATTTGTTGCTTTTTTATTTTCCATGGTATTGGTAATTATTTTTGAGTGATGTTTAATGATGAGGTTAGTTTTCCGGAGGCAAACTGAAGTTCGTAATATTTCTGTGCAATATCAGCTTTTGATAATGCCTGATTTATTTTGGCTTGTAATTGTTGGTAATCGGCTTCAAGTAAATCGTTCGTATCGGCAAGGCTGTTATCGTATTTGTCTTTAACTATCCGGTAATTTTCATTAGCCTGTTCAACAGCACGTTCATAAACCAGGCTTTGTTTTTGGGAAAGCTCATAATTTTGTTTTGCCTGGAAGATTTCCTCTTTAATTTCGTCCGTAAGCTGGGAAACCGCTATTTCGGTTTCTTTAACCCGGCTTTGAGCCAGTTTGACATTCTTACTGTTTTTGAAAATGCTTGAAAAGTCATAAGAGATGCCCAAGCCAACATTCATGGCATTGGTTACAGTAAGTACATTGTTCAGGTCAAAAGCAATATAACCACCGCTTAATGAAAGTGAAGGATAATAAGCTGCTTTAGCAATTTTAATACCACTTTCAGCCGCCTGTTTTCTTAATTCAAGCGATTTCAAATCGTTTCTTTCGCCCTGGTCTGTATTGCCGATGCTGCTCATCATATCCCTTTTAACCGCTTCGATGTCAATTTCAATCTGAGTGCTTTCAGGCAATTTCAAAAGCGTGGTTAGTTTGTGATTGGCAATTGCTGTATTCTTTTTTGCATTATCAAGGGACAATTGCACATTAGATTGTTGTAGTTGGGCTTTCAGAAGATCGTTTCGGGCTATCAGTCCGTTTTGTTCCATTGCAGTGAAGTCCTTAACACGTTGTTCCGCCGTTTTTAAATTATCCTCAATAAGTGCTGTCATTTGCTGAGCTTTGAACAGCGCAGAAAATAAATCTACTACTTCTAATCCGATTTGTTCTTTAGAATGCTTTTCAGAGAAGGTTTCGGCTTTATACATGCTTTCCGATTCCTTAATAGCATTTGTAAGCTTAAATCCATTAAAAAGCGGCATCGAAGCATTTACCTGACCCAGCAGGAGCTGGTCTATATTTAAAGGTGCAGAAGAACCGGTTCCGGAGCCACTGCCGCTTCCGCTGTTGTTGGATTGGATTTGTGAATCTACATGGGCTGAAGACAGTCTCATGTACTGCCCTGAGGCTTTTAAGCTTGGATAACGGTTATTTTTGGTAATATCCACATCCAGCTTGGAGGTTTCTACTTTTGCTTTGGCTAAAGAAGCGGCGTCACTGTTATTGACAGCCATTTCTACAGCTTCTTTCAAAGTCATCAATTTTTTTTCCTGAGCCTGATTTTTGGTAAACACCAAAAGGAGCAGAGCGAGAAAAGTTACATTTTTAATTTGCATATACTAAGAGCGCTTTTATGGTTTTTTGAATGTGTTGTGTTAGCGTTGTTGCGATATAATTATTGTATTCTTCTTCCGTTTTTATATTCAGAATCTTGAGATAAAGCGGTTTATTCATGTGAAATTGAAAATAAGTTCCCATAATTATAGGTGGAAGCAGCGCTACATTAATGTTTTGCTGAAAAGCTCCGGCTTTTTGACCCTCATTAATAATGTTTTGGAAGGTCTCAAAATTTTGCTGCTTCATTTCTGTAAAAGCATCAAAATTTAATTCTCTTTTTTTGGTAGAGAATTCAAAATGCAAAATCTGATAGATACATCTGTTTTTATTGATGCGGCTGATATAAAGTTCTATCAGTTTATCAACTTTCTCAAAAGGAGGAAGGGTTTCATTATAAAGACTTTCCAATTGCAGGCGCATGTCGGCAATTCTATTGAGTACTAAGGCTTCAAGCATTTTTTCCTTTGAACCAAAGTAATAGGAAATCATAGCGATGTTAACATTCGCTTTTTTGGCAATATCCCTAACCGATGTTCCGTCAAAACCTTCTTCGGCA
Organism: uncultured Flavobacterium sp.; assembly: GCA_945957245.1. Taxonomy (GTDB): domain Bacteria; phylum Bacteroidota; class Bacteroidia; order Flavobacteriales; family Flavobacteriaceae; genus Flavobacterium. The sequence goes on from CAMFLD010000341.1 coordinate 3,210, forward strand.
AATAGCTGTTCGGCTACCTGAAGAATTTCTAATTGTTTCTCGTTAAATTCAGTCATGATTTTATAAGTTCTAAATCGGGTACAAAATTAAACAAGTGTTTAAATTAAACGTTTGTTTAAATTGTTTTTAACATAATTTTAACTAAAAACACATCAATAGATAAATTCTATATTAAATATTTAAAATGTTAATTTTCAATATTTTGTGATTTTTATCTAAAGTATATTTTGAATAAATAATGAAATGTTGGAAATTTTATTGTTTGCAATAAATTGAATAAAACTGCTGCCTATTATGGCTCCTTTTTGATGTTTTAGGGCTTGTTGAAAAGTAGTTTTGTTGCTAATTCCGAAACCGATGATCTGCGGATTTTTCAGATTCATGGCTGCAATCCGTTCGAAATAATCTAATTGATTTTCATCAAAAGAATCCTTGCTTCCGGTTACGCTCGAGCTGCTAACCATGTAAATG
>CAMFLD010000342.1 GCA_945957245.1 uncultured Flavobacterium sp.
GGCATGTACTTAACTAAAGAAGTTAAAGCAGAAATCTTCGCTAAGCACGGAGGAAAAGCAGAGAATACAGGATCTGCAGAAGGACAAATTGCTTTGTTCACACACAGAATTTCACACCTAACTGAGCACTTGAAAAGAAATCGTCACGATTACAATACGGAGCGTTCATTAGTACTTTTGGTAGGTAAAAGAAGAAGTCTTCTTGACTACTTGAAGAAAAAAGATATCAACAGATATCGTGAAATCATCAAAGAATTGAATATTAGAAAATAATCAATATAAAAAGAGGTGCCCACGCGCCTCTTTTTGTTTTAAGGTTTTTAAAAAAGAAAAGTTTCGGTTTTTCATTGGGTTACAAACAACTACACACAACAACTACAACACAACTAACCTAATTGTTTAAACGAATTAATTTTTATGATTCCAAAAGTAACCCAAGAAACAATCGATTTAGGTGATGGAAGAAGTATCACCATCGAAACAGGTAAATTAGCGAAACAGGCAGACGGTTCTGTTGTTGTAAGATGTGGAGACACAATGTTATTGGCAACAGCTGTTTCTGCAAGAACAGCCAACCCGGGTGTTGACTTTTTACCTTTAACGGTAGACTACCGTGAAAAATTTGCCGCTGCAGGAAGATTTCCGGGCGGATTCTTTAAAAGAGAAGCACGTCCTAGTGATAACGAAGTATTGACCATGCGTTTGGTTGACCGTGTATTGCGTCCTCTTTTCCCAGATGATTACCATGCAGAAACACAGGTAATGATTCAATTAATGTCTCATGACGAAGAAGTAATGCCGGATGCATTAGCCGGGTTAGCAGCTTCGGCAGCATTAGCTGTTTCTGACATTCCGTTTTACAACCTGATTTCTGAAGTACGTGTAGCACGTGTCGACGGGAAACTGGTAATCAACCCAAGCAGAGCTGATTTAGAAAAATCCGATATCGACATGATGATTGGAGCTTCTGAAGACTCAGTATGTATGGTAGAAGGTGAAATGAAAGAGATTTCAGAAGCCGAAATGATTGAAGCTATCAAATTTGCTCACGAAGCCATCAAAGTTCAAATTAAAGCTCAGCAAAGACTAAGAGCCGGAGTAGGTTCTCCTGCTTACCGTGAATATGAAGGCGAAGTGGAAGATGAAGCAGTTTATGCTAAAGTAAAAGCTGCATCTTACGACAAATATTATGCTATCGCACAGGAAGCTTCAGCTAAAAGTGAAAGAGGCGAAAAATTCGCTGCAGTAAAAGAAGAGGTAAAAGCTTTATTCACTGAAGAAGAATATGCTGAAAATGCTGATTTAGCAGAATTAGTTGGAAAATACAACTACAAAACGCAAAAAGAAGCAGTTCGTAATGTAATCCTTGAAAAAGGAATCCGTCTTGACGGAAGAAAAACTACTGAAATCCGTCCTATTTGGTGTGAAGTAGATTACCTTCCAAGAGTTCACGGTTCATCATTGTTTACCCGTGGTGAAACTCAGGCATTAGCTACTGTAACTTTAGGAACTTCAAGAGAAGCCAACATTATTGATAACGCTTCTGAGCAAGGAGAAGAAAGATTTTACCTGCACTATAATTTCCCTCCATTCTCAACTGGTGAAGCAAAACCTTTAAGAGGTACTTCACGTCGTGAGGTAGGTCACGGAAATTTGGCTCAAAGAGCATTAAAAAACATGATTCCTGCTGATTGTCCGTACACTATCCGTGTGGTTTCTGAAGTATTGGAGTCTAACGGTTCATCATCTATGGCTACGGTTTGTGCCGGTACGATGGCGCTTATGGATGCTGGAGTTCAGATGACAAAACCAGTTTCCGGCATCGCAATGGGATTGATTACTGACGGTTCTAAATTTGCCGTTCTTTCAGATATCTTAGGAGATGAAGATCACCTTGGAGATATGGACTTTAAAGTAACAGGTACAAAAGATGGTATCACTGCCTGCCAAATGGACATCAAAATTGACGGTTTACGTTACGACATCATGGAACAGGCCTTGAATCAGGCTCGTGAGGGACGTATGCATATCCTGGGCAAACTGGTAGAAACCATCGCTACACCAAGAGCGGACGTAAAAGCTTATGCACCAAAAATCATTACAAGAACAATTCCAGGAAACTTCATCGGAGCCTTAATTGGTCCTGGTGGAAAAGTGATTCAGGAATTACAAAAAGCTACAGGAACAACCATTGTTATCAATGAGGTTGATGAGCAGGGTGTTGTTGAAATCCTTGGAACCGATCCCGACGGAATTGCAGCAGTATTGGCAAAAATCGATTCTATTGTATTCAAACCTGAAGTTGGTGAAGCTTACGAAGTAAAAGTAATCAAAATGCTTGATTTCGGAGCTGTTGTAGAATATACTAAAGCACCAGGTAATGAAGTATTGCTTCACGTTTCTGAGTTGGCTTGGGAAAGAACGGAAAACGTTTCAGATGTTGTAAAAATGGGAGATGTATTTATGGTAAAATACCTTGGAATCGATCCTAAAACAAGAAAAGAAAAAGTTTCCAGAAAACAACTTTTACCAAGACCTCCCAGAGAGGATAAACCAAGAGAAGAGAGAAAAGACACTCCAAAAGGATAATAGTTCTTTTAACTTAATATTAAAACCCGGCTTTAAGGCTGGGTTTTGTTTTTTTCACGCAACCTTTCTTTCTTCAGACATAATAGGACATTTAATTATAGAATACAATGCCACAACCGGAGTTGTTTTCCACATCAGCATAGAAATATGTTACAATTTCTTTATTTAGCCGATTCTCTTTATCTATAGCCCTGATTCAATATTTTGAGTCAGGGCTTTTATTTTAACAGGAATAGTTATATTTGAAAAAACCTAAACCAAAACTATGTCGTTTTTAATCACACTGATTATTATTAGCATCATTATCCTTTTCATCATTGTTTTTGATGCAAAGAATGAAATCGGATTCCTTAAATCCATTATACAAAAGCATACTAATCAAAATGATATGCTAAAAAAAGAAATTGAATGGCTTAGAGATTATATTCATGAAAAAACAATAATAAAAGAAACCATTGCCTCACCTGCTCGAGAGACAGAAACGGTTACTGAAACTGAAGAAATTGAGCTTTTGGAGGAAACCAAACCTGTTGAGGAGATAAAACCATCCGAAATCAAACCTGAAGAATTTATAGTCCAGGATTCTAACCCTTATTTCGTCCCTATCCCGGAAGCTGATATATCCAATCATGAAGTCATCGGAGCTGTCGAAACCGGAAGTCCTTTAATACCAGAAGAAGAAACCGTTTTGGCTTATAGTAATGAACCAAATTCCCAAATCAACGAACCTACCCCAGAAAAACCTAAGTCACAAAAGGCTTATGAAGAAAGTGCTTTTTCAGTTTTCATGAAAAAAATCGAAAAGCAATTTGCTGATAACTGGACCGGTATTCTCGGAACAGCCATTATGGTTCTCGGTATTGGCTATCTGAGTATTTACACGGCACTAAAAGTATCTCCTTTTTACCGAATTCTGATTTTATGGGCTTACTCCGGATTGCTTATAGGCTCTTATTATTTACTTAAGAAAAAGGAAAAATGGGAAAAAACCGGTTTATGGCTCCGAAGTGCCGGAGCCAGTTTATTTCTGTTTGGCTGTTTTGGCGCCTCTCAAATTCCGGCATTGAGATTCATTACTAATGATGCCGTT
>CAMFLD010000343.1 GCA_945957245.1 uncultured Flavobacterium sp.
CATCAATGCTCTGTTAAATTTTCTTATTGAGGATTATGGATATAATATAAAAAAACTAAAATTAAACATTGATGTAAGTAATATATTATTGGATATCAAAACGGGAATACCCATTGGGCTTATAATAAACGAATTGATACTAAACTCCATTACCCATGCCTTTAAAAATGAAACTTATGAGGATAACGAAATAAACTTAACCATAAAAAAAACAAGAAATAAATTTACATTGACTTATAAAGACAATGGCATTGGATTTAATGAAAATTTGATAACAAAATCACTTGGACTTGAAATTATTAGCTTATTGACCCAACAATTAAATGGTAATTTAAAGTACACTACAAACAATGGTGTTGATTACAGGATAATTTTCGAAGAGAATTTTTAACCTACTGAATAAATGCGGCATGAACAACGAACTTATCATTATTGTGGAAGATGATTTATTAATTGCGAGAGACTTAAAAGAAACACTTGAAAAGGAAGGATTCAAAGCCATTAGTAATATAGCGGATTATAATAGTGCTGTAAAATCAATACAGGAACTTAAACCCAGTTTAGTACTCATAGATATAAATCTGTCTAAAACACATGAAGGTATCAAAATTGCCTCGTATCTCAATGAATTGAACGAAATCCCATTCATTTTTGTTACCTCATGCAACGATAAAGCCTCTTTGGAAAAAGTAAAAAAAACCAAACCGTATGGTTATATAAACAAACCCTTTAGAGATGTTGATATAATAACGAGCATTGTACTTACTTTAAATAATTTCAAACATAGAAAAATAGACCCATTAAGGACAGATTCGAAAAAAACAAATGATGCGCCATATAAAATCCGTAAGGTAATCAACTATATTAATGAAAATATTAATGACAAGATTGAAGTGAAAGAATTGGCAGAAATATCTAATTGGAAGATTCATCACTTCATACGGATTTTTTCAAGTGAAATTGGTACAACTCCATATAAATATATATTAGAGCGGAAAATGGAAATTGCCAAAGCACTCATTGAAAGTACAGACCAACCCATTCAGGAAATCTCTTATGATTTAAATTTTCAGAATTACAGTAATTTTTATTTAGCCTTCAGAAAAAGATATAAAATCTCACCAGAAGCCTACCGAAAGCATAAAATTGAAAATTAAATTACTAAATAACAAGAATTTTTTTACTGATGAGTTGATTATTTTTTTTAAAAATTTTGTCAATTAAAGAAATCTACAAGCAACATTAGAAACCTGAAATTTATTATTCCAATCTAATATTGCAAGATATTCTTTAATAAAGAAAACGATATGAAAAAAATCAATTCTTTGCTTTCCAGAAATGGCATTTTTACACTTGTTATTCTGATTATACCATTAATCTGTTTATCTCAAACTGCTCCAGTCCCTGAAAACACCCCATCGAGCTCTTATCAAAGAGGGCCTGCCCCTCCTCCAGACGCTCCAATAGACAGCTATATAATATTACTATTTATTGCTGCACTAATTTTTGCTTATCAAATAATGAAGCCTTATTTGAAAAATAGGCAATTAGACTGAGTTTATTAACAATTTTAAAAAAATATTGTTTTGAAAAAAATTACCCCCCGTCAACTTCTGCCTTCAACACAAATTTTATTAATTGTGTTTATCAGCATGCTAAAATTTTCAGAATTACATGCTCAGATTCAAAATAACGATATCATATTTGTAAATGATGGTTCATCCATATACGTATCAAATACTGCTGGTGACTACACATTTGGAAATACAATCTCAACATCCACTACCAGAACGGCATTGTTATATGGTAAAATAATATTTGCAAATGGTGTAAATACTAATGGAGCCAGTAATAATCATTATTTAGATGGATATGGTAGCACAGAAAGCAATTCGGCATTCATTATGCCGGTTGGACAAAGTGGAATATATGCTCCGGTTAAAGTAACTCCTACAACTAATGATGGTGTTGATGCTGCCTATTACAGAAGTAATCCGTCAGCCATAGGAACAACTCTCAACGCTTCCTTATCATCAATCTCTTCTCTGGAATACTGGAATCTAATTGGGCCAATTGCCGATGCCAAAATAGCATTATCATGGAGAAATTCAAGCGATATAACGGGCCTGACCAACACAACTTTATCCAGCCTTACAATTGCAGGATGGAATGGAAGTCAATGGACAGAAATTCCTTCAACAATTGATGTCAATTCATTTACAGGTGGTACAAGCTCTCTTACTTCAGGATCCATTTCGTCAGATTCAAATGTAGATTTAAATACCTATACTTACTTTACTTTAGCTTATAAAGGAACATCCTGTGCTCCTTTGATAACTTCATCCGGAATAACAAAAACCTGGAATGGTTCGGGTTGGACGCCTTCATCTCCTAACATTTCAGACCCAGTAATTATAAACGCTCCTTATTCAGGAAATTTGATATGCAATTCATTACAGTTAAATGCAGATATTACAATTCAGGATGGTCAATATGTTGAAATTGTTTATGGAGTTACCGGAACCGGTAAAATAATAATGTCAAGTGAATCCAGTGTAGTGCAAAGGGACAATACAGCTTCAGCACCATCAATAAAATTAATCAAAAGAACACGTCCGTTAAGAAGAAATGATTACACTTATTTCGGAACTCCAATTTCCGGTAACTTTTTCTCTCAACTTGCGAATGCAAAAGCATCAACAGGTACTTTAACGGGAGCTCTGGATGGTAAATACAGTTATGTCTCCGGCCCTGCCTCAGGCTCATCTCCGAATTCATTTTGGGTTCCGCTTACGAGCATAACAACGGGTAAAGGTTTTATTGCCAAGATAAAAAATCAGGCTCCTTTCCTTAATAATTATACCACTGTAGATTACATTAATGTACCACTTACAGGAACTGCAAACAATGGTGATATTACTTCTACAATTATTATTGATCCTGCAAATCCGGATGGAGAAGGAAGTCATAACTTATTAGCAAATCCATATCCTTGCGCTATTGACGGAGACAAATTCCTTACAGACAACATAAATATAGATGGTGTACTCTATATTTGGCAGGCACAGACACTGCCGGTAGGAACAAGCGGTTCATATACTCAATCTGATTACATAGCCTATACAAAAGCAGGTGTAGTATATCCTATTCCAGGCAGTATCCCAGATACATTCAACGGTAAAATCGCATCCGGACAGGGATTTATGACTCTTGGTTTAGTAAATAACAGTACTGTAACATTTACAAACTGTATGAGATTAACCGGGAATAACAATCAGTTTAATAAAAGTTCGAATGCTGAAAATAGTGTTGAAAAAGACCGTTTCAAATTGAATTTATCTGACGGGAATGGATTGTTTAGCCAAATTTTAATTGGATATTATCCTGAAGCAACAATCGGTTATGACAGGATGTATGATGCCGGAAGAAATTCGGTAAGTTCATTACAGCTATTCAGTGTATTGGATAATAGTAACAAACAACTGGCTATCAATGCCCGTCCAATATTCTCCGATAATGATACAGTAAGGTTAGGTGTTTCCAAAGATAATACCAATCCTGAATCATTCACAATTGACATACAAGATAGAGAAGGAATATTTAATCAAGGTACAGTCTGTCTCTTATACACATCTGACGCTGCCGACGATATGCAGTGTGTAG
>CAMFLD010000344.1 GCA_945957245.1 uncultured Flavobacterium sp.
ATGCAAAGGAAATAGCCAATGTGCTTTATGAGGCAATGAAAGAAGCCAATTTTACTAATACCGATAAACGAAAGACCATTTTTACAACGCTAACAGGAGTAAGTCAAGCCCAGTTTTCATGGATCATCAAAGCCTTTGGAAGCAGGTATTACAATACACTTACAGGGAACACTTATTTCGCTTTGTGGCAAACACCTGTTAAACATCCTTTAAGAGTTTGGCTCAAAGAGGAATTAAGTGACAGCGATTATAAATTATTGAAATCAAATTACCCAAAATACTTATAAAATGACCACAGAAGATAAAATATGGATTGGAGGCGGTATCGCTCTTGCTATAGGCGGTGGCATTTATTATTTCGTTCAAAAAAACAAGAATGATAGCGAAATCAGTCAAGAAATAGAAGCTGATTTAAGCAATGAAACCTTGCCTGTTACTAATCCAAAGCCCATAAGAACACCAACATTAGCAACTGCTCCAATTGTTCCAGTCAAAACGATTGCAGAACCACCAGTCAGAACAGCTGATTCTTTCAGATACAGTATCGGTCAAGAAGTAATGGCTTCAGGGTTTAATGGATCAAAAACTTACGATGCCCGGAAAATGGCAGACGGTAATTATACAAGCGAAGGCATCAGAAAAGCCACTTTCAAGAAAGGCGATAAAATAGGTAAAATCATTTGGGTTGGTAAAAGACCTGATGGGACATATCGCTATGTAGTACAAAGAAATGGAACTTTTATGAATGATATTTATTGGATTCCAGATCATAGTGTTATAAAGCCAGTTGGAAAAATTTTGCCAATGATTTCAGCAGTAACTGAAACTTCAGGAGTTGATAAAACCAAACTTCTTAAAAAAGGAAGCAAAGGAATGGAAGTAAGAGCATTACAGGCTTTGTTGAAAGTTAAAGTTGATGGAGATTTTGGTAGAAATACCGAAAATGCTCTTTTTACCCAAAAAGGAATAAAACAAATCAAACTTAAAGACTGGAGATAATGAATGCAAATACAGGAGTATGGATTGGTTTAGGTGTGTTGGGTGCTATCATTATCGCTTCAATGAGTAACGAAACAAAACCTAAATCAGAATCCAAATCAAAAGAAAAACCTAGTGTTGAACCTAAAAAAGTACAGTTGTAATGGATTTTTTATTATCAAATAGTACCCCTTTTTTGAAGGTTTTTAAAAAGTATGCCATCAATACACCAAAGCGTGTTGCCCATTTTTTGGCACAGCTTCACGAAGAAACAGGTGGGTTCATTAAACTGTCAGAGAATTTGAATTACACACCTGCTGGATTAATTGAAACTTTTGGTACGAATCAAATTTCGGTTGCTCAAGCTAATCTTTACGGAAGAACTGCTAAGCGTAAAGCAAATCAGGAAGCCATTGCAAACATTGTGTATGGTGGAAAGTGGGGTAAAGTAAATTTAGGTAATACACAAATTGGTGATGGTTGGCGATTTAGAGGACGTGGACTAATTCAATTAACAGGAAGGGCAAACTATCAAGCCTATAAAGATTATTCAGGAGTTGATGTAATTACCAATCCCGATTTAGCATCCCGTCCTGACATCGCTATTGATATTGCAGGTTGGTTTTGGAGCGTGAGATACAAGCTCAATCCAATTGCAGATTCCAACAATATCACATCTATTACTAAAAAAATCAATGGTGGACTTACCAATTTTTCCGAAAGGGTCAAACAGCTAAATTATTACAATAGCATTGACACACTTGGGATATTAAAAAAAAAAGAGAGTCCGAGACTGGTCAAATCGAAGAATAAATCTGTTTATAGCTACTACAACCCTTTTACTCGGGTGCTCGATTTTGGCTTTAAAACTAAATAAAGGATAAACTATGTTACCGATAGAAACTATACTAAACTACTTTTTGGGTTCAACCACCTTGATTTCAATATACATCGCTTGGAGATCAAGAAATTCGGAACTGAAAAAAACGGAAGCTTCAGCACTAGAAGCAATCGATTCTATTTACACCAAAATGTCAATCGTAACAGATAAGAAGTTTGAAGAAATGCAGCGAATTATTGATGAAAACACCATCGAGATTAGAAACCTTAAAGAACAATTGCAGGAGTATCAAAGGCGATGTGCCAGCTGTTTGAACAATAAGAATAATGAAAAGACAAATTCTGAATAAAATCATTTTTGCAGCTAGTTTGTATTATGAAATCGATTTGTTTCAAGTAATAGAAACTAGCCAGTTAATTCTCTTCATAATCAAAATTCATCTTAACAAACCTAAATCATGAAAAAGTTAATGCAATTACTGATTATCATTTTTTGTATTCTGCTAACAGGCTGTTCTTCTATTAAAAAACTTAAAGAAGAAAACACTTTACTCAAGAGTGAAATTCAAAAACGGGACAGTATTAAAAATACGGTTATCAATCAGTCAATCGATGATAAGCTTATTACTCCGATTGTTCAAAGTCAAACAGGAAATTTAGTTTTTGATAGTATGGTAAATGCCAAGGTAGATGAAATTCTATCCAAACTGAACACTTCTAAAAATTCGGGAGATAACAATTATAAACTCATTTATGATAAACTCAAAAAGCAATTAGAATTTTATGTTCAAATCGCTCAAACCCAAAATGAAAATACGGCGGTTAAAAATGAAAAAGTCAAGACTATTATTCAGGTTAAAAAGATACCTGTTGTAGTAGAAAAACCACATTCAAAACTGGAAAAGTTTCTTATGGGATTAGGGATTTTGGCAATACTCTATATCGGGTTTAAAATAATAGCCCTGATCAAGAAAAAAATAAGCATATGGACATAAGAGCAAAACATATTGTAATCACAGGCGCATTATTAGGCATTGGAGTTTTATGGTACAATAGTAAACTCAATAAATGGAAAGAAACAATGAAAAAATTAAAAGCACTACCTACTGGAATTAGGAACTTCGATATTAATTTCAAGCGGTTGCGTTTTAATTTAGATGTTACCATCTACAATCCGACAAGTGATAATTTCAGTCCTGACGGAGTTATTGCAACAGTAAAACGAATCATACTCAAAGACAAAACTGCCAAGCGAATTGCTACAATCACAGTCAATAAATCATTTCTATCCATTCCTGCCAAAGGAAAACATGTACTAAAGGATCTGATTGTGGAAATTCCAATACTGGAGAACGTTTCTAATTGGCAAAACCTGATACAGATTAAAAGTATAAATGATATTCAAACTGAAACGATTTTGGGAGTTTTAGGAAAAGAGTATTCAATAATCAAGTAGTATGGATTTAATAACCTCTTTCAATAATCTTAACGGTAAAACAGTAAAACGTTCCGTTTTGAAATCCCTCTTAACTAGAGCTAGAAAACAAAAGCATTCGGTTATTTTCAACCGAATCAGTAAAGTTTTACAGCAAAACAACGATGCGCTTTTCACTATTGAACTAAAGGACTTGCTAGAACCTGCTGGACTTAGTGGAACTGAGCAAAGAATCATTCTACCAACACTAGAATACATATCTGAAGAAGATGTAGAAGGTGGTCTAAACGGAGTTTCCGCTGATGATATTTACAGCTATATTACAGATTTGATTATCAATACTATTGAGAAAGTCGGGCATTTGCCCTGGCAAAAAGATTGGGTCGGTTCAGGATCGGAT
>CAMFLD010000345.1 GCA_945957245.1 uncultured Flavobacterium sp.
ATGTTATGGTTTTTATCCTTGCGATAATTTTTATCATATTAAGCTCTAATTCTCTTGGATTAAGTATTACTGGTTTGTTGTTTTCCAATGTCACTCTGGCACTGACAGCACTTGCAGTTCCTGTATTTTCCGGCATAAAGCAGGAATATCTGAAAGTAGACAGTGCTTTTGGTGCAGAAAACCTAAGCTTAAACGGATTATTTTCGATTGCAGCATTTGTATTTTTATTCTTAAACTGCAACAATTTCCTGATTGAAAACTATTTCTATTATGTCATACTAGGAACAGCATTGCTTTGGTGCTACTTAAAAAGCAAATTTGAGGCGAACACTTTTGACCTTGGCCGAATGTTCTTTTTAGTATTGGGAATTGTCATTGGAGTTATATTGATACAAAATCAACCAAAGCATTACAATGATTTGATTTTGATGCTTGGGATTCTTTTGGTTATTGTTTACAACTGGTTTCAAAAACAGTTCTATAGGGACGAATTAGTTATAAGGTTCATTGTTATTATTGGGACTAATGCCCTACTCATGCCTCTCGCCTATAAATATCTATCGGAGCATCAAATTATTTTGCTTTCCACCTTACTAATGATTGCCCTACTCAATCATGAGTTTTTATGGATTTGCTTCAAACGGGAAAACCTTAAAGTGGAAAATCAGGTTACGCTTTTTATTGCCTATTATTTTTTTTCCATTGCAGCCTGCTCAGTACTTTTGAAAAATATTTCTCTGTTATCAAATACCAAAATTGGAATAGAATGTCTCGGAATTTCACTTGTGGCATTTTATGGATTATTGGCTAAAAGACTCAAGAAAAGTGATGAGAAAGTCATAACGGGTTGGGGCAATTTTTATCTGTTCAATTCAGAGCTTTTGATCTTTAGCGTATTAGTATTTGGATTTTCCTGTCTCAAAATTGATTTCAATGCCATATATCTGGCCGGAATGGCAGTGATAACATTACTTGCATTTCAAAAACTGCCCGAATTTAATCGCTTTAATCTATACTCATTTGGATTATTATTCCTATGCATAGTCCTTACATTATTTAGCGCAATGGACAACATCGATTTGGAAAACAAAACGACAAGCTACATCTCCCAGATAGCATGTATTGGCATTTCAGCACTCTATGTTTATATTCAATCATTACAGTACGATCAAAAACACATCGGATTACACAATTCGCTTCCATACGTACAAAACTTCTGGATTATTACCTTACTGTTCATTCAGGTTCAGATTAGTTACCTGCCCTTGGCATTTATGCTTCTGGCAATAGTAAATTACGGACTTATTGTAAAAGGGAAAATCAAGATATCCTTCCACTTTACTCCATTGGTTGCCTTGCTTGCAATTTTGGTTTCCAGTTTTTACAGTATTACTAAACTCAATCATTTTGATGCATTGGATTGGATTTTACAGTTAGGCAGTGTGGCTTTAGGATTAGGGTTGGTTCTTTTGCTCAACAAGAAAGAACCTTTCGAATCATTGAAATCGAAATACCAAATCATTCTCAACATCTGGCTTTCGGTAATCATGTTTTCGCAGTTGCCACACAAATGGCTCCCTGTTTACTGGGCTATGGTTGCTATTGTCAATCTATTCCTTTACCATAAAAAAATCAGTCGTGAAAAATACATTAGCATAGTATATTATTTCCTTGCTAACCTGCATTTGGGCTTCTTGAGTTTTACTTTTTATGAATCCAAGTTCCTGCCAATTTACCTTGGCATTTTTGTATTGCTGGCCATTTACATATATCTGGCATATAAATGGATAGAAGAATACCCTATTAAAAACAGCCTTTTGATTTATCCGGCAACGTTGAGCATTGGTTGCTTCCTTTACCTGACTTTTGATAAAGGCATACTGACCTTCTTCTGGATTTTGGAAGCATTGGGATTGCTGATTTTAGGAATTCTGCTTAAGGAAAAATACTTCCGTTATGTATCGCTTTCTTTAGTTGGCTTATGCATCATCAGATTAATGTTCTTTGATTTATCCAATACCGATTTCCTCATCAGGGCTTTAGTATTGCTTGGCGTAGGAATTGTGTTGATTGTAATGAACAGCCTTTTCAAAAAATACAAAGACCGATTCCACTAAAAAACAAACCCCAATCTGATTTAGATTGGGGTTTTAATTTACCAGTTAAAAATAGGTAATGTCCGTTTAGAATTCTTATTCCAAAGTCCAATCTGAAATCCTTTTGAATACGACCTGTTAAAGATTCCTATTTGCACACCATGATTCTTAATCGACTGGTTGACTATCCCTATTTGCAGTCCGTCGAGTTGAATCGTTTGATTATACCCTCCAATTGCCAGTCCGTTCAATTCATTAGTGCCATTAATCAATCCAAGAGATACTCCATTTTGGCGGTCTGCCAAAACTCCAAGCGGAGTTATTGAAAGTCCATTAAAGTTTTCAAATTTGTTGGCAAAAGAAATATTCAATCCGTTCATGCTGGTAGTAGTAAAGAAACACCCTGTACTGAGGTTGAGCCCGTTTAATTTCAGTAGCGGTGTCTTGTTCCATGAAGGAATTTTAAAATCGGGTTTCTTGTTTTGGTTGAGGGTGTCGATAGTTCCTTTGCTGTGACCTCTACGTAAACTTTCAGGCAAATACATTATTCCCATAAAAAGACCCAATGCCCCAACTATAGGAGCCGGATTGACTTCAACATTCAGTCCGTTGATGGTTTGTTTCTCAACAAGCTTGTTATCTATATGTCCAAAACCCAGAACTAAACCATCTACTACAGCCGTTTTTCTTGACATGGGTGAAACACTGAAAATATGGGTTCTTTTTTCGGTTGCAAAAGTTTTAAGATACATTCTTCTTGTCTCTTTTACAAGGCTATCCTGTGCACTGACCACATTTGCCGTTAAAACCAGTAGTAATAAAATTTTTGTTTTCATCTGTATAAATTTTAAAAGTTAGTTAACCGTTGAACCATTTATTTCGTTTAAATGGGATTCCTTTTTTTATCAGGTAAGCATGGTAGGAACTGGGAACATCGTGAACCCATTTTGGCAAAAAATAAATAATCAGGTAAACGTCTAAATGTCCCAGAATCCCAAACAAAATGCATAACCCCAAACTAATTCCTCCATAACCAAATCCAATCATGGAAACAAAGGCAATCAATAAAGTTATTCCCCAGAGTTTGGAAAGAAAAGCATGGGTACAGGTTTCCTTTCCAAACTTGGCAATACTGAAAACATAGGTCAATGCTTCCATGAAAAAAATTATTCCAATAACATATTTATTTCCGATAATGATTTCCGGATTGAGCATCCAGGAACACCAGCCAACGCAGAGCCAAAAAACCAAATCCGTCTGACTATCCATTCGTCGCAGTTTTTCTGAAGAAACACCATGCTTTCTGGCTATTATCCCATCCAAAATATCGGAAAGCAAGCCTAATGAAATCAAAATGACAAGAATTGTCCTAACGTGGTTTACAGCATTATAAGTAATACTAATCATTATGGGACCAAGCAGTAATCTGGTCAGAATAAGCAATAAGGGTACTTTTTTCATTTTTTTTTTGTTTTTAATGGTTTTTGAAATAGCGAATAAGATTGAATAAAAAGTCTCTAATTAATTTCCTCTCAAAAGACTCAGGCAAATCC
>CAMFLD010000346.1 GCA_945957245.1 uncultured Flavobacterium sp.
GAAACTTTCCTTTTTCATTCCTGATTCCGGGGATTCTCTGGAATTGCCTTTTGCTGACTCCGGAATTAAAGCGGGGTTTCCTTCGCCGGCACTTGATTTTGAAGGAGACCGCATTAGCCTCGACAAGTTTTTGGTTAAAAACCCTTTAGCTACTTTTTATGCTAAAGCCGATGGAAACTCGATGACAGGAGCCGGAATTGACGATGGCGATATCATGGTCATCGACCGAAGCCTGGAGCCCAAAGACGGCAAAATCGCAGTATGCCTCATTGACGGTGAATTTACCGTAAAGCGTATCAAAATCAGTAAAGATGGCTTTTACCTAATGCCCGAAAACAAAAATTATGAGCCCATCGAAATCACTGAATCCAATCAGTTTCTCGTTTGGGGAATAGTTACTTATGTGGTGAAAGGGGTATAATTGCCGTTTCCGTATTAGGATATTTTCGAAAAATTATTTTTAAATTATTACATTTGGATGATTTATTTAATCTCTACCCCAATTTAAAGTATGCCTAAAATTGCCCGATTTTCTCTCCTGTTTATTCTGTTTTTGACTTTTTCAAAATCTTTTGCCCAAGACAAACTCATTGATTCAGTAAAAGTTGCATTTCAGAATGTTAAAATCCAAGATACCACCAAGATGAATTATCTGGGGCATCTGCTCCAAACCAAATACAATCAAAACAATCCTAATTATTATTACATCGTAAGATGGATTGGCCGTATTGCTGAAAAAACTCTGGCAGAAAGTAAAGTTCCGGCTGTAAGGAAAAGTGCCGCATCATGGATGGGAACGTATTACAATGGGATGGCTATAGAATCTTTTTTTAAGGGAGAAATCGATAAATCAGTGCCTTATGTTGACAAAGCGATAGAACAGTTTCAGTCGGTAAAGGACTTGGATAATGTGAATTATCATTTGATTGTGAAAGCCCAATTTCTTTTTCGGACCAACCAAACAGAAAAAGCGGTCGAATGCCTTTTCAAGGCTTTAAAATATTATGAAACTAATAAGAAGGACAATCTTGAAAAACTAGCTTATGCCACATCAACATTAGCTGGAATTTACGTGAAACAGCTAAAATATAAAGAAGCCATAGAGTTTTATAAAAAAGCGGTTTCCTATTATGAGGCAGAGGAAAGTGATGAAAATGCCAAAAAATCGTTGGAGGCAACAGCTTATTCCAGTATGGCCAGCTGTTATCAGCAACTGAAAAATTTCCCCGAAGCAGTTACATACAACAACAAAGCTTTGGCCCTGTTCAGAAAAATAGGCGATTCAAATAATGAACGGTTGATATTAGGTAAATTGGGTACCATAAAATTAGATCAGGACCAATATGATGAAGCAGAAAAGATTTTTCTGGATTTGCTCAAAGGCAAAATGGATGCCCGATCCGAAATCCATCATAATGTTGCCCTGGGAAGACTTTATTATGAAAAGAAAGAATACGCCAAGGCACTTCCGTATGCTGAAAGAGGTTATAATTTAAGTATAGAGAAAAAATACCTCGATCTTCAGGAACCTGCCGCTAATATTCTCTTCAAGATTTACAAAGAAAATAACGACTATAAGAAAGCGCTGGACGTACAGGAATTTAGCATTAGATTGAAGGACTCAAGCAAAGTAGAAGCCTCAAAAAATGCTCTGGCACAACAGCAACTTAAGTATGACTTTGAGAAAAAACAATTACAGCAGGAGTTAATTCAGCAACACAAATTAACGGCTTTTAAGCTTGAGCAGGAAAGAAAAGTATCAGCTGTAAAATTGGAGGCTCAAAAGAAAAGTGAAATCCAAAGATCTAAAGACCGTTTGGCGCAGCAACGGCTGAAATATGATTTTGAAAAAAAGGCACTGAATCAAAAAATTGCCCAAGGGAAGAAAATGGCAGCAATAAAGCTTGAAGGAGAAAAGAAAACTGCCGCTAAAAACAACTGGGTCATTGGGCTTTCCGGAGCCCTGCTACTACTGCTCGTAGGTATATATTTTTATTACAGGAACAACAAACAAAAGCAGGCCATTGCAGGTCTTGAGAAAAACCAAATCAAACAGAAACTCATGATTACGCAGATGAATCCGCATTTTATATTTAATTCCATTGATAATATTCAGGGATTGATTCACGATCATAAAGATGAAGATGCGGTAAACTACCTGACCAAATTCTCCAAACTTACCCGCCAGATATTAGAAAACTCCAACGAAAATTATATTTCATTGGCTGAAGAAGTTGAAATGACCGAAAATTATCTTTCCATCCAACAGCTTTTGTATTCTAATAAATTCAATTTCAAAATAAATGTAGCAGAAGAAATTGATACTGAAAGCATACTACTTCCGCCAATGCTGACGCAACCCTTTATAGAAAATGCCATAAAGCATGGCATCAGCAATACAGTGAATGGTATGATTGATATTTGTTTTTTCCTGAAAGAAAATAAATTGTTCTTTGAGGTTTCTGATAACGGTAAAGGTTTTGACGCATCAAAAAGAACAGACAACCACAAATCATTAGCCATGACTATTACCAAAGAGCGTTTGGTAAATTATACCAAAAATCAGGATTTTGTGGTGCAGACAGATAACATTAAGGATAATAACCAAAATATTGTTGGAGCTAAAGTGAGTTTTGAAATACCGTATATTTACGAAAATTAAAAGAATATGCTAAGAGCCGTTGTTATTGATGATATCGAAGCAATCAGAAAGAAGAATGTTGCAATAATAAAATCCAGCTGTCCTAATATTTCTGTTATTGGACAGGCTGACTCAGTTGAATCGGGAGTCAATTTAATTAAGCAGCTTTCTCCCGATATTGTTTTTCTTGATGTAGAAATGCCGGATGGAACTGGTTTTGATTTACTGCAAAAATTCACACCAATAAACTTTAAAGTGATTTTTATTACCGGTTATGAAGACTTTGCAATAAAGGCATTTCGTTTTTCAGCGATTGATTATCTCTTAAAACCACTTGATGCAGGAGATTTGGTTGATGCCGTAAAAAAGGCCGAAGATTCCCTGAGCAAAGAAGTTTTCGATATGAAAATAAATAACCTTTTTGCCAATCTGGAACGTCCTAAAAACCTCCAGAAATTAGTATTAAAAATGGCAGATAAAATTTATTCGGTTAACATTCAGGATATTGTAAACTGCGAATCGGATAAAAACTATACTACTTTTCATTTTATTAATGCACCTAAACTGATTGTTTCAACCAACTTAAAGGAATACGAAAATATGTTGGCACCCTATAATTTTTTCAGAACGCATCAGTCGCATCTCATCAACATGGCTTATTTTGACCATTTTATTAAAACAGATGGTGGGAATACGATAATAATGAAAAACAAAACGGCCATACCACTCTCTGTTCGTAAAAAAGAGGAATTTCTGGTATTCCTCGAAAACATGTAAAAGTCGATTTTTCTTAAAACGAATTTCCGCAATACTCAGGCGAATTATTTTTCAGGCCTGACGAATATTCATTAACCAAAACTGTCATTTTTCATTGAATTATTATTGCATTGGATTTAATAACTAATGTTAAACAAAGCAATAAAAGCAGATGAAAAAACAAGTAATTCTTTTGGGTTTATTTTTATGTTCCCTGACTAATGGAAATGCCCAACTCTTTAAC
>CAMFLD010000347.1 GCA_945957245.1 uncultured Flavobacterium sp.
GCACAACAATACCATAAACCATGAACAACAAACTATCACAACAAGAAAGCGAAGCCCTGATAAAAGTCCTTAAAGAACGCTTCGAAAAAAATACCCTCCGCCATAACAACATCAATTGGCCTGATGTCGAATCCCGCTTAAAGGCAAATCCAAACAAGCTTTGGTCACTCAACGAAATGGAACAAACCGGCGGCGAACCCGATGTCGTAGGAACAGACAAAAACACAGGCGAATACCTCTTCTTTGACTGCGCACCAGAAAGTCCGGCAGGGCGCAGAAGCCTCTGCTACGACCAAGAAGCCCTCGAAAAACGAAAAGAAAACAAACCCAAAGACAGCGCCCTCAACCAAGCCAAAGCCATGAACGTAGAACTATTAACCGAAGAACAATACCGGCAACTGCAACAACTAGGCACTTTTGACCTAAAAACCTCCAGTTGGGTACAAACACCCGCTGCAATACGAAAACTGGGCGGAGCCGTCTTTTGCGACCGCCGCTACAACACCGTGTTCCTCTACCACAATGGCGCCGATTCCTATTACGCCGCCCGTGGGTTCCGGGCTTCATTAAGAGTATAAAAAAAGGCAGCTTCTCAGCTGCCCTTTTCTTTTATTGTAAAGAAGACATATCAATAACAAATCGGTACCGCACATCACTCTTAAGCATGCGCTCATAAGCCTCATTAATATCCTGCATCTTGATCACTTCAATCTCAGAAACAATATTGTGTTCCCCACAAAAATCAAGCATCTCCTGCGTCTCAGCAATACCCCCTATCAAAGAAGCCGCCACCGACTTTCTGCCCATAATCATAGGAACCGTATTTAGGAAAGGCTCCAGTCCGCCCAAATACCCCACAATAACTATAGTACCGCTAATCGCCAGCGTTCCTATATACGGATTAATATCATGCACATAAGGCACCGTATCAATAATCACATCAAACTTACCCGCCACCGAAGCCATCTGAGCCGCATCAGTAGAAATAATCACCGCATCAGCACCCAGCTCCTTAGCATCCTTCTCCTTATCAGGTGTTCTTGAAAACAGCGTAACATCAGCACCCAAACCTTTAGCCAGTTTAATAGCCATGTGGCCTAAACCGCCCAGTCCCACAACAGCTACCTTACTTCCTTTACCCACCTTCCAGTGACGCAACGGCGACCAGGTAGTGATTCCCGCACAAAGCAACGGAGCCACAGCAGCCAAATCAAGATTAGCTGGAACCTTCAGCACAAAAGCCTCATCCACCACAATCTTCTGCGAATAACCACCATGCGTAAAACCACCCAAATGCTTATCCTGACCACCATAAGTGCCCACCCAGCCGTTTAGGCAATATTGTTCTAAATCCTGCTCGCAGCTGCTGCAAGTACGGCACGAATCAACTAAGCAACCCACTGCCGCAATATCTCCCACTTTCAGTTTAGTAACCTTATCACCCGTCTTGGTAACCCTTCCCACAATCTCATGACCCGGAACCACAGGATATGTCGTAAAACCCCAGTCGTTCCTTGCCGTATGCAGGTCAGAGTGGCAAACGCCGCAATACAATATCTCTATTTCAATATCGTTAGGCAGCGTTACCCTACGGTCAATACTCATTTCCTTTAATGGCGCAGTCGTACTGTCTGTGCCAAATGCCTTTACTTTAATAGTTTCCATGTTAATAGTTGTTAGTTGTATTTAAAATTAATTTATGAATGAGTTAAATTAAGCATTTTTTTAGGTCGGAAAATCAACGAAACAATAACAAATAGTGATGAACCTATTACGTTTACCACTAAATCCTTCAAATCATTACCTTCCAGAACAAAAAGAGGCTCATGCTGATAAAAATTCTGGAAAAACTCATTGAGAACCCCAATAATATTAAGGATAACAAAAACAGTAAGCAGTTTTAAAAGCCTGTTCTCTTCCAATAAATTAAAGAAATGCAGGTATATCGAAATACTCATCGAAATCAGAAAAGTAAAAAACAGATGTTCCGCAGTATTAACATGATAATCCATTCGGGCATTCAGCTTAAAAACATGCGTTCTTACCGCCACTTCAAACGCCATGTAGGCAATAAACAGCCAGTTATAAGTCTTATAAGACTCCAGCCGCCTGTATTTCTCATTAGAATTTAAGTATTCAAAAGACAAATAATAAACCAGCTCATAAATAAGCATCACATACACCCCACTCAAGACAATAGCAAAAGCAAGAAGAAGAAAGAGAATCCTTTGAAACTTTAAGGCATTCATAACCTAATTAAAAATGCTGACCAACATTTCTTTCAGTAAATCGCCCTGCGATAAAGAATTAGCCCCTACACCCTTGCTCTTAACGTCCACGTCCCGCAGTGTTTCCACAATAGCACTCACCTTCTTCATAGGATAATTATGAGCCGCAGTGATATAATCCTGCACAAAATAAGGACTCACTTTAAGGATTTTGGCCGCATTAGCAGGCGATTTATCCTTAAGCCCATGATATTGCAGCAAAGCCGAGAAGAAACCAAAAACCAATCCATTAGTCATCACAATAGGATTATCTTTAGGATTTTGGGCAAAATAATTAGCAATCTGGTACGCCCTCAGCTGATTCTTTTCCCCAATAGCCTTGCGGAATTCAAAAACATTAAAATCCTTACTGAATCCAATGTTTTCCTCAATATGATTAGGCGTAATAGTGCTGCCTTTAGGCAAAATGATTTCCAGTTTGTTCAGCTCGTTAGCAATTCGGCTCAAATCATTCCCCAGAAACTCCACGAGCATCGCCATAGCCTTCGGTTCAATATCATAACCACGACCCTTCAAAACCCGCTTTATCCACTCACCTACCTTGTTATCATACATTTTTTTACTCTCGTAAACCAATCCGTTTTTCTCAAGAACCTTTGTTACTTTCTTCCGTTTATCAAGCGTTTTATATTTGTAGGCAAAAACCAAAACCGTAGTCAGTTGCGGGTTTTCGGCATATTTCTCCAGTTGGTCAATCGTTCTCGAAAGCTCCTGCGCCTCTTTCACAATCACCACCTGCCGTTCCGCCATCATAGGATAACGTTTCGCATTAGCCACAATCTCATCAATAGAAGTATCCCTTCCGTACAGCACCATTTGGTTAAACCCCTTTTCATCCTCAGTCAATAAATTGTCTTCAAGGTATTCCGTAATCCGGTCAATATAATAAGGCTCTTCCCCCATCAAAAAATAGATAGGCTTTATATTCCCCGACTTGATATCATTAATGATTTTTACTACTTCTTCCATTTCGAGTGTTCAGTATTTAGTAGGCGAAGAATATAAATTTTCAAATTGCTTAATTTTCAAATTTTCAAATTAACTTTGTTGAATGCAAAACCTCAACTTTCCTACCTATAACTTTCGCTTCAAAAATAGTGAAAATAAAGTGTCTATTTTTGATGACATCAGGAAAAAGTTTATCATTCTCACACCCGAAGAATGGGTTCGGCAGCATACCGTGCAGTTTCTTTTGCAGGACAGGAACTATCCCAAATCCTATCTCAATGTTGAAAAATTAATCAAACTAAACGATACCGTCAAACGCTATGATATAGTAGTATTTAAGCCCAATGGCGACCTGTTTCTTCTGGTAGAATGCAAAGCCCCCGAAGTTAAGATTACACAGA
>CAMFLD010000348.1 GCA_945957245.1 uncultured Flavobacterium sp.
GAGTGGATGATGCGGGTTTTGAGCATTATAAGGAAATGCATGAAAAGGGAATGGAAACGCACCGTATTTCGATTTTTGTCTTTTTGCTGATAGATAAGGAAACGGATTTACCCATTGGGGAATGTGGTTTTCACACCTGGAATGCGTCGCACAGACGAGCGGAAGTTTTCTATAATATGCGTGATGAAAACAGCAAACGCAAAGGATTAATGACGGAAGCACTGGAAGCGGTTCTGAAATTTGGCTTTACCGAGCTGAACCTCCATCGTGTGGAAGCTTTGATTGCCGCCGAAAATGAACCTTCGTTGAGATTATTACAGCGTTATGGGTTTACTAAAGAAGGAACGATGCGTGAAGATTATGTAGTAGATGGCATTAATGAGGATTCGGAATGCTATTCGCTTTTGAAATGGGAATGGGATAAACAAAATTATTCTAAATGATGAATTTTGAATTTTGAATGAAAAGGAATCGCCTATAAGGGCAAAGAATTCAAAATTTAGAATTCAAAATTCAAAATAATAACTACTTTAGCGGGCTTAAAATTTTTGAAACATGAAAGAACAGTACACGAGTGAAGATGATAGAATTCAGGACAAATTACAACAAAAACCCTGGAATGAAATAAGAACGAACGACTCCTGGGCGATTTTTAAAATCATGTCTGAGTTTGTAAACGGTTATGAAACCATGGCCCGAATTGGCCCTTGTGTTTCTATTTTTGGTTCTGCCCGAACTAAACCGGACAATAAATACTACCAACTGGCTGAAAAAATAGCATACAAAATCAGTAAAGCAGGATATGGTGTCATCACCGGAGGCGGTCCCGGAATCATGGAAGCCGGAAACAAAGGAGCGCACAATGGCGGCGGTACTTCGGTAGGGCTAAATATTGAGCTTCCGTTTGAACAGCATTACAATCCTTATATCGATAAGGATAAAAACCTGAATTTTGATTATTTCTTTGTCCGCAAAGTAATGTTTGTCAAATATTCTCAGGGATTTGTAGTAATGCCGGGCGGTTTTGGAACATTAGATGAATTTTTTGAAGCAGTAACATTAATCCAAACCAAGAAAATTGGTAAATTTCCCATCATTCTGGTAGGAACCGAATTTTGGTCGGGTCTTTTGGAATGGGTAAAAACCGTATTGATTGAGAAAGAACACAACGCCAATCCGGATGACATGAATCTGATTAAAGTTGTGGATACTGAAGATGAAGTTGTTGAAGTACTTGATAATTTCTACAAAAAGTACAACCTGAGCCCGAACTTCTAGAACTAAATACTGAACCAATATGTTTTTTAACTCACTACAATTTGCATGTTTCCTGCCTGTGGTGTTTTTGGCCTATTGGTTCATTCCTAATAAATCGAAACAATCTCAGAATCTTGTCTTAACGGTTGCCAGCTATTATTTTTATTCCTGCTGGGACTGGAGGTTTTTATTTCTGCTGCTTTTTTCGACAGTATTGGTGTATTTTTCAGCGATTCAAATTGAAAATAATACTTCTAAAACAATCCGGAAAACCTGGCTCTGGATTACCGTGGGTCTTAGTCTGGGGTTATTGGGTGTTTTTAAATATTTTGATTTTTTTGCTGTTTCTCTAACCGAATTAGGTAATGGTTTGGGATTACACCTCAGCCCTATCCTACTAAAACTGATACTTCCTGTTGGGATTTCGTTTTATACTTTTCACGGCCTGTCTTACATCATTGACATTTATTACAATCGGATTAAAGCCGAAAAAAATATCATTGACTATTCCCTTTTTGTGAGTTATTTTCCGCTTTTGGTGGCAGGTCCTATTGAACGGGCGACACATCTTTTACCGCAGTTAAAA
Source organism: uncultured Flavobacterium sp. (assembly GCA_945957245.1). Classification (GTDB taxonomy): domain Bacteria; phylum Bacteroidota; class Bacteroidia; order Flavobacteriales; family Flavobacteriaceae; genus Flavobacterium. The sequence goes on from CAMFLD010000348.1 coordinate 1,844, forward strand.
GTAAAACGGGAATTTGATTTTGATAAAGCAAAAGAAGGTGTTTATCAAATCATTTGGGGATTGGTTAAAAAAGTGGTTATTGCCGATACCTGTTCTATGTATGCCAATGCGGTGTTTGACCATTATAATTCTATGAATTCGCTTTCGCTGATTCTGGGCGCTGTCTATTTTGCCTTTCAGATATATGGTGACTTTTCCGGGTATTCGGATATTGCGTTAGGAACGTCCAAACTGTTTGGAATTGATTTGCTGAAGAACTTCGACTTTCCTTATTTTTCAAGGGATATAGCCGAATTTTGGCGCAAATGGCATATCTCCCTAACCACCTGGTTCAGGGATTATATTTACATTCCTTTAGGTGGCAGCCAGGGTTCTAAAGCGATGAAAATCAGGAATACGTTTATCATTTTCCTGGTAAGCGGATTTTGGCATGGAGCCAACTGGACTTTCATCGCCTGGGGACTTATTAATGCGTTGTATTTCATTCCGCTATTAGTCTTAAACCGGAACCGGAATAACATTGAAGCATTTAAGATTTCGTTTAACCGGACTTCAGCAGTTATTCTTTTTAATATACTAATCACATTTGTGCTTACCTGCCTTGCATGGATATTTTTCAGGGCAAAGACCATTCACGATGCGGTTTCTTACATCAGACGAATGGTTACTGATTTACATTTTACTGCACAATATTTCAATTTTGAACGTTACAACTACGAAATTGTAATTATGCTATTGCTATTTGTGGTAGTAGAATGGAACAACCGTTACAAAATAGAACCGCTTTCCGGAAGGTATTCCTGGCTCAGGGTAACTCTGGCTATTATGGCATTATTGGCACTTGGTGTTTTCACGGATTATAAGAACTTTATATACTTTCAATTCTGATGAAAAAGTTTCTGGTTTTTATAATAAAAATTATTCTCACAATAATTGTTTCGGCAGTTCTGCTTGATTTGGCCTATACTTTGATTGATTTAAACTCTTCCAAACGATACAAAATCGAAAATGTCTACAACACCAAAAACAGGAGTTTTGATGTGGTTTTCATGGGTTCATCACGAACACAGAACCATTTTGTAGCCCAACTTTTTAATGATAAAGGAATAAAGGCTTATAACTTTGGGATGAGTGGTTCCAAACTGGATGAGACGGCTTTGCTGTTAAAATTGATGCTGGAACGCCATTACAAAATCAAAAACATTATTTTAGATGTAGATTTAAATTTGAACAGCAACTCAAAATCACCAGGAACACAAGCACTTTATATGCCATATCTGCATTTTTCAAAGACTATAAGAGACCATTATAAGAATAAAGAAGATTACAATAAGCTGTTGTATATTCCATTTTACAGGTATCTTGTGAACGATAACAAAATTGGTTTTAGGGAAACTTTCTTCAGCCTTATACAGAAAAAAACCAATGCCCTTGACAATTATGGTTATTTCCCTTTGAGAGGTGAAGGAAAAAATATGCAATACGATCTTTCCGATTATGCTCCAAAAAGAAATTATGCTTATGAGGAAATCAGGGACATCTGCAAAAAGAATCATATTAACCTGATTGCAATTGCTACACCTATGTGTCAGGAATGTCAATCGGATGCTTATTTCAACAGCATTAAATCGGTTTATCCTGAAGTTCATAATTATGAAAATGCAGTTACCGATGATGATTGTTTTGCAACTTGTGGTCACATGAATGTGAAGGGCGCTACTCAATTTACCAATATTATCCTAACCGACTTTATCCAAAACAAATTCAGAAATTGAAGAAAGCGCTA
>CAMFLD010000349.1 GCA_945957245.1 uncultured Flavobacterium sp.
ATGAATTACAGTAAATAAAACTGTTAGAAATAATGAAGGGTAAATTATTGCTTTTAAAAAATTAATTGTTTCAAAACCTTGGAATAATAAATTATAACAAAGAAAACAAGCTGAAAACAACACAAAACTCTTTCCGATAATAATTAAAATACTTTTCATTCTTTTTAGTTAAATACCCAATCATAAATGTAAGTAATTTTTTATTGATTAATTTTACTTTTAGTAAAATTTTATTTAAAAAAAGTAAAGTGTAAAGAATTTTAAACTTTTTGTAAAGTTTATTTGTCTATTTGTAAAATATAATATACATTTGACTTACACTTTAAAACTCATTTTTTATGAAAACACATTTTTTATTCCCAAACAAGTTTAAAACAGTAGGATGGCTATTATTTGTACCTTCACTGCTTGCCTCGTTGTTGATTTCGTTTTCACGCATCAATACTGATGATTATCTTAAAGTAAAAGTTTTTGCCTTGGCTTCTGATGAACTATTTTCTAAGAATCGTTACTTTACAATAATAGAAAACAGCATTACCGATGAACTCCTGCTATTCGGTTTGGTAGTTGGAGGCATACTGATCGGTTTTTCCAAACTGAAATTCGAAGACGAATTTACTTCAAAAATAAGATACGAAAGCCTGGTTTGGGCCTGCTACCTCAATTATGGATTGGTTTTGTTTTTTACTGCTTTCATTTACGGCATGGCCTACCTGAATGTACTTTTTTACAATACCTTTACACTATTGCTGTTTTTTATAATCCGGTTTCATTATTCGATTTACAAACTTAATAAAGCTGTTAAAGATGACGAATAACCTCAAAGTCCTGAGAGCCATTAAGAATATCTCACAGGAAGAATTAGCCAAGCAAATCCAGGTAAGCCGTCAGACCATTAACGCTATGGAAAAAGGAAAATATGTGCCGTCTACAGTATTAAGCCTGAAACTGGCACGTTTTTTTGAGAAAAGTGTAGAGGAAATTTTTGCGTTGGAAGAAACTGACTAACGCTTTTACTGCAAATTGTCACTCATCAAATCGCTTTTGTTTTTAGCATAATCATAACCCTGCTGCCACCAAACTTTCATTTTTTCCTTATTGAAAATCAAGGCATTGTTGGTTAAATTAGTTGGAGTATAATACAAGTTCAGCTTGACATCCTTATTGTTGGCGGCCAGTTTACCAATCGTGATATCATGCTTCTCCACCTGATTGAGCAGGGTCTGAAACAAATCAATCATAAGTGAAAATGGGTTCTTACCCACACTTTTCGGAGTTAACTGTTTTTCGGTTTCCAAAATTACTACATCAACTTCAGTGGCACCACGCTTAATGGCTTCCCGGATAGGAACCAACGACGAAAAACCTCCATCTCCATAATCGCTGTTGTTTTTGGTAACCAAACTCATAAACGGAATATAATTGCAGGAAATCCAGATCCATTCACAGAATTCGTTATAATCAAAATCTTTGATGGATTTATATTCGACATCGTTTTGCGAAAGATTCGTTACCGTAACTATAATATCACAAAATGAATCCTTGAGCTGACGGAATTCAGGTTCCGTAAAAGTTTCCCTTATGTAATCATACAGTTTCTGGCTTTCGCCAAATGTCCTCCTGCCTTTAAAAAACTGAAGCAGTACATTGAAGTGGTTAATGCTTACGACATCTATGCCGTTTTTATTCTTCACTACAAATGGGTTGATGCTGAAAATCTTCCCCATATCTACATTCGTATAAGCTCCATAAATTTTATCTACTCGGCCTAAGGCCAAATGCGGAATCAGGAGACTTCCTGTAGAACTGCCAATTAGAATGTCATACTTGTACATTTTCTCCTGAAGCAGGTACTGTGCCACACCGCCGCCAAAAGCTCCTTTGCTTCCACCACCTGAAATAACTAAAGCCCTCATGGTTTTTCCTCTAATAATTTCTGTAACTGAGATCTTTCAGGAGCGGGCAATACCGATAACAAATCATTGTAGATATTTCTGTATCCTTCCTGCGGCAGCAATTCCCTGATTTTATCTCGGGCAAACTTGCTGAACTGCCATTTATAATGTGTTGTCGCATTAACCAGATTAGCCAGAACCGTTTTATCAATCGGATTGATGGTAAGCGCACTAATGATGGCATTCTGGCGAACCGAAGTTTCATATTTAGGAGAAGTATAATCCACGAGCTCACGATAATATACTGAAGACTGCGGACTTTCATTTTCTATTGAAAAAGTCAAAAACAAAATACGAATGCTTTTATCATTGCCTCCATAAGTATTTTGGATTTTGCCAAGATAACGGTTATGATCTTCCGGGAAATTTTTCCATAAATTCATAAAAGCAATTTCTCTGGTGTCATAGGATTTATCATCAAGTAAGGTTTCATAATCCAGTTTGAATTCCAACGGAATTTTTCCTGCAAACTCTGCCACCGATTGCCTTACATCAACATCATTAGTCTGTAATGCCAACCGAAGCAGTTCCTTTTTATCTACAAATTCCATATCTTTGATTTGATATAAAACCTCCGCTTTTACAGGATAATACTCTTGTGATTTCAATAAAGCGGCATATTGCTCTTTATTCTCTGCAAAAGACTTTTTCCGCAATTGCTGTACCTCAAAAAGAGTTTGAATGAATTTGTTTTTTTTCAGTAAATCGTTGGCAATATCAGTTGGGAAACGATAATCTTCCAGCCATATTTTTTTTAAATTATCGGTATCAAATGATGGCGCTGCTTTTTTAATTTCTGCCAAAAACTGATCCGTTTCCACATTTTGGTACCGGTATTTTTTCAGATACGTTTTTACGGCTTTCTGAAAAGCCTTAGCGCCTATAGATTCCCTCATATAATGCAAAGCCCAGGCTCCTTTTTCATAAAAAGATAAAGAACTCGCCTTTTCACTCAAAACCGGAATTGTGTCTTTTTTAGCAGCATTACGCAATTGCAATGAATTGCGATACAACTTGTGATAAAAATAATCATCACCAAAAACTTCTCGCTCTGCTAAAAGTCCGTAGTAAGTGGCAAAACCTTCCTGAAGCCAGTGATGCTTCCCTGATTTGGCCGTAATCAAATCACCAAACCATTGGTGTGCCAATTCATGAGCATTGACATAAATATAATTTCGGTCATTAAATCCAACATCATCCACAACATAATCCTGGGCAAAAATGGTACAGCTTGTATTTTCCATCCCTGCATAAAGAAAATCTTCTACCGGAACTTGTTTGTATATCTGCCAGGCAAATTTGACACCGATTTCTTTTTCCAGAAAATCAAAAATCTGTTTTGAATAACGGTAAGTCGGTTCAAATTTAGCCGTATCCTTAGGCTGGATAAACATCTGAAGAGGAATGTGCGATTTGGAAGCTACTACCTTATTTACATAATCTCCTATAGCAACAGCCAATAAATAAGAACTCATAGGGTTCTTCATTTCATAAAACCAGGCTTTAAAATCATGGTCAAGCGGAATTATCTTTTTGAGAACTCCATTAGAAAGCGCTATAAATTCCTTCGGACTGATAATTTCAAGATTAAAAATCACTTTTTCATTGACATCATCAAAACTGGGAAACCAATGACTGGTATATTTACCCTGCCCCTGAG
>CAMFLD010000350.1 GCA_945957245.1 uncultured Flavobacterium sp.
ACACACTGCATATCGTCGGCAGCGTCAGTTGTGTATAAGAGACAGGTCCTGGAATGCCAACGGTGAATTCCGGGTTCAGTCTTATTTGAACGGGAAAACAGATTTTGGTTTCCAGTTTGATACATTTTCCTTCGATGAAACCCGTTATGTCAATGCGCTTATTGATTATGAACGGTATAAGAAACAGGGACAACGGGTACAGAAACTATTCATGAAGAATCCTTACGGACTCAGTATTATAAAGCCAGGGACGGAAAACGGGATTATTACGGTAGTGCCAAATATTACGCAGTCTTACCGAATAGAAGTAGCCGATTTTAATGAAAATACCAGCAAGATTTTCATCCCTATTCAATACTCCGATTTACCTGCAAAAATTCCCGAAGTGCCGATTACATCAAAATATTTTGTCAAATCTAAAAAGGAGAACATCTTTTCGCTGGAAAATGTTACGGTAACGATTCCGCCAAATACTTTTTATGATGATTTTTACATGAACTTCAATGTAAAGGACGGAGTTTTGAAACTTCACGAAGATATTGTGCCGGCACATACTAATTTTTCCATTACTGTTGAAGACAGCCTTATCTCTCCAAATGACAGGAAGTTAGTTTTTTTAGGTTTGGTTGACGGTAAAAAAATTAATTATTATGATACTAAACGCTACAAAAATACGTTTACTATCTACACCAAATATTTTGGGGAATATAAACTCGTCAGGGATGGTGTGCCGCCTAAGATTAAATGTGACAGGAGAATAGGAGGTAAATGGATTAGCAATCTTGACGAATTGAAATTTACCATTTCAGATGACCTTTCCGGTATTAAAAGTTATCAGGGTTACCTGAACGGTAAATGGATTTTGCTTGAGTACGAACCTAAAACCAAAAAACTGACACATCATTTTTCTGATGGTATTGTAGCCGAAGGTAAAAACGATTTAAATGTCGTAGTTACTGATAATGTTGGAAATTCTACTATCTTTGAAACACAATTTTTTAGAAGTCAAAAACCATAACGATATAATTTGAAAACAAATAAATTCCTTTTTACGCTCCTTCTTTTTACGATAAGTATCATCGCTTTTGCTCAAAATCAAACCGCCACAATAACCGGAATTGTTTTAGATGAAAGTAATAAACCGGTTGATGATGTCAATGTTAGTTATCAAACGAAAACCGTAAATACCGATGCCAATGGTTTTTACTCGATTACGGTTCCGGCCAATCAAAAAGTGGTTTTGGTTTTTACACATACCACATTGAAAAAAGTTACCGCTACATTTAATTTAAAACCAGGTGAAAACAATGAGTTTTATGTGGTGATGAATCAAAATGCAGAACAATTGGGCGAGGTGATTGTAAGTGGTAATAAAAGAAGAGTTCAGGGAATAACCACCATTAACCCCGAAACAATTCGTAAAATTCCAAGTGCCATGCCGGGAGTAGAAAGTGTACTGACATTAATGGGAGGAGTTAATAAGAATAATGAATTAAGTTCCGGTTATAATGTTCGGGGTGGAAATTATGATGAAAACCTGGTCTATGTAAATGAGATTGAGGTTTACCGCCCGTTTCTGATTCGTTCAGGGCAACAGGAAGGACTGAGTTTTACCAATACAGATATGACCCAAAACGTTGACTTCTCTGCAGGAGGATTTCAGGCGAAATATGGAGATAAACTTTCTTCCGTTTTGGATATTACCTATAGAAAACCAACAAAATTTGGTTTAGCCGCAGAAGCCAGTTTCCTTGGTGGAAGCATAACTGGTGAGGGGATTTCTAAAAACAAAAAATGGTCTGCCATTACCGGAGTACGATACCGTGACAATTCCCTTTTGGTGAACAGCCAGGAAACGCAAACCAACTACAAGCCGACCTATCTGGATGTTCAGACCAGTATAAATTTCAATCCAAATGAAAAATGGCAGTTCAGTTTCCTTGGTAATGCTTCACAAAATAAATACAATTACGAACCGTTAACACGTCAAACCAATTTCGGAACTATTGATGAACCGATTGCACTTCAGATTTTTTACGAAGGCCAGGAAAAAGACAAATACCAAACACTTTTTGGTGCCTTTAAAACAAATTATGTAGCCAATGAAAATAATACTTTCAAGCTGATTACTTCAGTTTATCATACTCAGGAACAGGAATATTTTGATATTTATGCCGCCTATTTTTTAGGAGAAGTAGATACCAATATTGGCTCTGAAACCCTAGGTCAGGTAACATATAACCGTGGGGTTGGAACTCAATTAAACCACGCCCGTAATGATTTGGATGCATTAATTGTCAATGCAGAAATAAAAGGAACTCATTTTATTAATGAAAAAAAGCATCAGATTGACTGGGGATTCAAATATACCCGAGAAAATATCCGTGACAGGATTGTTGAATGGGAAGTAATTGACTCAGCAGGCTTCCATATTAACCCGCCAATTGTGCATATTCCTAATAACCAGCCTTATAATCCGTACACCGGGCCGCTGGTTCCTTATCAAAGCGTCAGGGCGACAAATTTTGTAGATATCAACCGTCTTTCGGGGTATGCACAATGGTATACCAAAACCATGATTGGAAATAGCCAGTTTACGGTTACAGCCGGAGCCCGTTTTCACACATGGAAAGTTACTGGAGATGGCATTACAGGAGGAAAACAGCAAGTAGTAGTAAGTCCCAGAGCCCAGTTTTCACTTAAGCCCGATTGGAAAAAAGATATGCTTTTCCGCCTCTCTATGGGATTCTACCATCAGCCGCCATTTTATCGTGAGTTAAGGGATTCTTTAGGTGCGGTAAGGCCAAATGTAAAAGCACAGCAATCCATCCATTTTGTATTGAGTAACGACTATAATTTCAAGATGAACAACAGACCGTTCAAACTGGTCACCGAAGCCTATTATAAATCCATGACGGATGTAAATACCTATACCCTCGAAAATGTCCGTATAAGATATCGTGCCAATAACGATGCGGTAGCTTATGCTTATGGATTAGATATGAGGCTGAATGGCGAATTTGTTCCCGGAACAGAATCCTGGCTGAGTTTTGGATATATGAAAACCGAAGAAAACATCAATGACAAAGGATATATCGCCAGACCTACGGATCAACGGTTGAAATTTGGAATCCTATTCCAGGATTACATGCCGAATATACCTAATATGAAACTATACCTAAATTTGGTTTACAATACAGGTTTACCGGGAGGATCACCTTCTTATGCTGATTCCTACACTTACCAAACCCGCTTGCGTGATTACCGCAGAGCAGATGTTGGATTCATGTATGTACTCAAGGAAGATAATGGAAAAACAGATCGTACCTGGTTAAAGAAATTTAAAGAATTATCAGCTGGTTTTGAAATTTTTAACCTGTTTAACAACCAAAATGCCATTACCAATACCTGGGTGCGTGATGTCTATACCAAAAATCAATACGGAATCCCGAACTACATGACCACACGTGTTTTCAATATTAAACTTTCAATGAAGCTTTAAATGAAAACCAGGGTTAAACATAAAAAGATTTTTTATGTCCCCGGAATGATTTCTTTAGTGTTGATTCCGTTTTTATTTTTCTGTTACCTTTATTTCAACAAGCCTTTAAA
>CAMFLD010000351.1 GCA_945957245.1 uncultured Flavobacterium sp.
ATTTGAATTATCAACATAAAATTTTTGAAGCGTTGGTTTATTATTGCAGGATCCCAATAACATTGAGGCTAATACTGCAAAGAAAACTATTATCGTTTTACTCATGATTTTCAGAATATTAAGGATTCGTATATCTTAGGTTTTATTTTGAACCTTTTGACCCTTTACTTCCTTTAGAAGCTTTTTTCAATTCATCTCCACCGGGAAGATTCATTTTATCAGTAAGTACAGAAAGTTCATTCAGGTCAAAATCTCCTAACAACGACATTAAAACAGTTTCTTCCTTTCCGGAACCTTCAACAAACATCATTAACTCCTTGATTTGTGAATCGGTTGCTCCTGATCTTACATAAATTTTTACAGCTTTCCCTTTCTCTGTTATACGCATCAATTCTTCAAGAGATGCCGATTTAATATATTTATCGGAAGCCGATTTCATCTCATCTGCTTTCTTATCGCTTTGCGTTACAAAAACTTTAAGGCTTTCTAATTTTTTAATCAGGTTAATATATTGTTGATCTTCTTTATTCTTCACTTCCATTTTGCTTAAAAGTGCAAACATTTTTTTATTGACAACAACAGCAGTTACACCTTCCTGGTCTTCAAATTTATCGAAGGCACCTTGTGCAAACAATGAGGTTACACTTAAAAATAATACTAAACTTAAAAATAATTTTTTCATGATTTCTATAGGTTACTTTTTAAAAATTTTGTTTTTTGATTGTTCAAATTGATTTAAATATTCGATACTTCCAATGCCTTTATTTACATGTTCTGAAATCATTGCCAGAGCTTTTTGTGTTTCCCTGAAGGCTACTTCCGGATCGTCATAAGTGCCATAATCATCTGTTTTGGACTGGCTACCATGATTGAATGTAAATAAACCCACACCAAGCAAAACTATTACAGAAGCTGCAACAGATAACCAAACTACGTTTTTACGTTTCTTAGAGTTTAATGGTATCAGTGCTTTGAACTGTTCTTGTTTTGCATGGACAGTATAACCAAATATTGGCTTGTATTGTTCCAGATGCTGCGCAACATCAGAAGAAGCAAAGTAATCTTTTAATTCTTTTTCTTCGGCTATACTGGTTTCTGCTTCAAAGTATTTTTCTATTAATTTTTCTATTCTATCCAATTCCATAGTGATGTGTTTTTATCATTCTTTCTCTTATCGTTTTTCTTGCTCTTGACAATGCTGTTCGTATAGCCTGTTCGTTCATATCCAATATTTGAGCCATTTCTTCAAACTCCATTTCTTCAATGTCCCTCATCTGTACAATCAACCGTTGCTGTTCCGGCAAGTCATTCATAATCTTTTCAACCCAATTCCAGGTGTCACTGTCTTCCACTTTCTGATGCAAACCTGCTTCCCTATCCGTGAAATTATTGTGGACTATCCTCATATTGTTAGCTCTTTTCGATTTCAGTTGGTCAAGGCAATAATTTTTAGTCATTGTCATGGCCAGCGCTTCAACACTGTTATATTCCTCAAGTCCTTCATTTTTATTCCAAAGCTTGACCAAAATCTCCTGAGTTGCATCTTCAGCCTCTTCAGTGCTCACCAGCAGCCGTTTGGCTACCCGAAAGAGCTTATCCTTAAAAGGATTCACAAGTTGCATAAACTCGGTTTGGTTCATTAGGTTATTATTTGGTTATAAAATCAAGACGATACATAATTTTATTTGTTACAAACAAAATATAATTATCCATCTAAACTCAGTAAATTTACGTTTATAAAATGAAAAAGAGTTATGAAAAAAATTGTGTTCCCTTTGCTATTTCTTTTGTTATCTGCGCTCCCGTTGGGATGCACTGATATGGATGACAATGCTGTTCCTGCTAGTCTTGAAGTAAAAGATTTTGTATGGAAAGGTATGAATCTTTATTATCTGTGGCAGCATGATGTGCCCGATTTGGCTGATGACCGTTTTGCCAATCAGTCGCAGTTAAATACTTTTTTAGGAACCTATGATAATCCCACTACCCTATTCAATCACCTGCGGGTAGCTACTTCTATTGACAGGTTTAGCGTAATATTTAGTGACTATACTGTTCTGGAAGGAGTACTTTCGGGAAATACGCTCAACAATGGTATGGATTATGGCCTTCGCTATAAGTCAGGAAGTTCAACAGAAATATATGGCTGGGTTCGTTATATCATTCCAAACTCAGATGCTGCCACAAAAAATGTCCATCGGGGCGATATCTTTTATGCTATAAATGGCACTCCGTTAACCGTTGACAACTACAGAACACTTTTAGCCAATACTACCTATACCATAAATTTTGCTGATTATGATAATGGTAACATTACTCCTAATGGGACATCATTGAGCCTGACAAAAACAAATCTGTCCGAAAATCCAATTTTTATCAATAACGTTATAACTCAAGGTACACATAAAATTGGCTATCTCGTATATAATGGTTTTTACTCCAGCTATGATGACCAACTTAATACTGCGTTTGGTTCTTTTGTTTCACAAAATGTAACTGATCTTGTGCTTGATTTACGTTATAACTCCGGTGGCTCTGTTATTACAGCAACTAAATTAGCCAGTATGATTACCGGACAGTTTTCAGGTCAATTATTTTCAAAAGAACAATGGAATTCTAAAGCTCAGGCTTATTATGAGGAAAACAGCCCCGGTTCATTGCAAAACAAGTTTGTTTCCGGTCTAAACGGTCTTCACCTCAACAAAGTATATATACTGACCACAAGATCTACAGCATCAGCTAGTGAATTGGTAATAAACTGCCTGAAACCTTACATCCAGGTTGTTCAGATTGGAGATGTTACTACGGGTAAAAATGTAGGGTCTATAACGCTATATGATTCGCCTACATTCAGAAAAACTGATGTGAATCCAAATCATAAATATGCCATGCAGCCTATTGTACTTAAAATTGTAGATAAAAATGGATTTGGAGATTACACCAGTGGAATTACGCCTACTATTTCCCTTCCTGAAAACCTAGCAAATTTAGGTACTTTAGGTAATATTGATGAGCCTTTATTGAGCGCAGCTATCAACCAGATTATTGGTAGTGGCAAAATGCTGCCTCAGACTCCTTCCACAATTGAACGTGATTTTGTGGATGCCAAATCAATAAATCCGATAAGAACCGAAATGTATGTCGACAATAAATAATCTCATCTGATGAAGCAGGCTTTATTATTAGTTGCTGCCTTCCTTTTAATTTGCTGCAGCACATCAACTTTCAATCCTAAATGGACAAAAGAATCTGCACCTCCTACTTTTGTTGCCCGTTTTGAAACCTCCAAAGGAGTTTTTGATATTGAAGTAACAAGGGCTTGGTCTCCAATGGCTGCCGACCGTATGCATCAACTGGTGAAACATCATTTTTATGACAATACTCTTTTTTACAGGGTGGTTCCAAACTTCGTAGTACAGTTTGGCAATATCGATACTACTGTGACCAAAAAATGGGAAAAATACAAAGTCCCTGATGAGCCGGTACTTAAAAGCAACCTGAAGGGCTATGTTAGTTATGCCAGAGCGGGAAAAGAAACCCGTGGTAATGATTTATTCATAAATGTCAAAGATAATCAACGTCTCGACA
>CAMFLD010000352.1 GCA_945957245.1 uncultured Flavobacterium sp.
TCGTGGGCTCGGAGATGTGTATAAGAGACAGCTTCTAATGCTTTTAAAGCGAATCTCGATGGTCTGGCAGCAGGTAACTACACATTTACAGTAAAAGAACTCAATTCAAATTCATCATACAGCGGTAGTTTTGAAGTCCTTGATTTTGATATTGAAAAACAATTTGTCAATCCGGATTGGAACAAACTCAACCAATTGGCTAATCAAACTAAGGGAAAAGCTTTTCTAACAAATCAGGCAGACGACCTGATAAAAATACTGATGTCTGATGACAGTTATAAAGCTGTCCAAAAAACCCTTGTAAAAAAATCACCTCTCATAGATTGGATTTGGCTGCTTGTTCTAATTGCTGTTTCGCTTAGTGCCGAATGGTTTATTAGAAAATACAACGGTCTGCTGTAATCTTACTTTTTAAAAACTACTTTATATACTTTGCTTCGGAAAACCTTATTTTTTGGGCTTTTTGATTAATTAAATTTTGATTAAAATAAATTCCTCCTTAGCTTTAAAATTTAATTTTAAATTACCTTTATTATTTATAATTCCAAATTACGATGAAGCATATTCTGATTGTTGAAGATGAAGATGGAATTCTTCAATTCCTGAAACAGGGGCTTGAAGAAGAAAATTACCAAATTTCCACTGCAAATAATGGGTTAGACGGATATAATCTTTTTAATTCAGAAAAAATTGACCTGGTACTTTTAGACTGGATGCTGCCTAAAATGACCGGATTAGAAGTTTGTCAAAAAATCAGGGAAACCAATTCCAAAACCCCGATTATATTCCTTACCGCCAAAGATACCGTGCAGGAAACAGTAGAAGGATTAAAAGCCGGAGCCAACGATTATATCAAAAAACCTTTTAGTTTTGATGAATTGGTAGAGCGTATAAAAGTACAGCTGAGGGATAAAAACGAACAGGAAATCCTCACGCTTGGACCTATCGAAATCAATATTCAAAAACATTCTGCAACTGTGGATAAACAGGAGGTTATTTTGACCCAGAAAGAATTTGATTTATTATGTTATCTGGTAAAAAATAAAGGTAACGTTTGTTCAAGAACACAGATAATTCAGGACGTTTGGGACATTCATTTTGAATACGATACCGGAGTTATTGATGTTTTTATGAATTCTATCCGTAAAAAACTCAATCTGAAAGTAGATGAAGATTATATCCGTACCATTCGCGGTGTGGGTTATATCGCCAAAGAATAAAGCAAAATGCAACAGCTTTCTTTTAAAAACAGAATTGCCTCCAATTACCTTATTTCTACAGCACTATTGATTTTTGTAGTGTTTTGTATCATTTACGCTATTGTTCGTTTTAGCATAAACATCAAGGTTAATGATGACATCAGACAGGAAGTAGCTAAGCATTTAAGGGAAATTGAGGTTAAAGAAAACTGTGTGTTGCTGATTCGTGAGAAACAATGGAAAAAAATCCAATTTAATAAAGTTGATATCAGTCCGGCGTTTATTCAATTTGTTGATGAATTAGGAGCTCTTGTAGACAAATCGCCTAACCTCAAGCAAAAAAAATTAAATTATTACCCTGATGCCATCAATAATGTGTTGTTTGACGGTAAATTGGAAGATACTTCGGTAAGACAGATACAGGTTCCGTTATATCAGGACACCAAAATCATCGGTTACATGATTATTGCTATGTCCGTAGAAGATTCGGTAATGGTATTAAACAATCTGTTTTTTATTCTGGTTGTTGCTTATCCATTAATACTTTTGGTGCTCTTCCTTATTGCCCGATTCATTGCGGGTAGAAGCATTAAGCCAATCAGCTCCATCATTCATACGGCTAATATTATCACCAAAGACAACCTTAAATCAAGGATTCCATTACCGGTAAATAAAGACGAATTGCATTTGCTTTCAATGACGATAAACAACCTTTTGGATAGGGTAGAGAATGCCATTGAACGTGAAAAACAATTCACTTCCGATGCCTCGCATGAGCTTAGAACACCTTTAGCAGTAATTAAAGGGACAATGGAGGTTTTAATTCGTAAACAGCGTAACCCTGAGGAATATAGAGAAAAAATTGAGTTTTGTATTAACGAAGTAAACCGACTCAATTTACTTGTAGATGAATTATTATTATTAGCCAGATTTGAAAACCAGAAACAATCCGTCAAAATGGAAAATGTTTCCCTTAATGCATTATTTCTGGATATTATTTCAAGGAATTCGAGCATTATAAATGAAAAGAAAATCAAATGCGAAGCCTTATTCTCTAAAGATTTTTATGTTCAAACCGATGCGTATCTTTTTTCTATTGTAATCAATAATATCCTGACCAATGCAGTTAAATATTCAAAATCAGGTGGAACTATTGTTTTTGATATAAAAGAAACCGAAAACGGTGTTATTTGTGCTATTGCAGACAACGGAATCGGAATTGCCAATGAAGATCTTAAAAAGATTTTTGACCAGTTTTACCGCTCAAAAGCCAATGAACATCCTGAAATAAAAGGAACCGGTTTAGGCTTGTCTATTGTGAAAAGATTGTGTACCTTGTTGCAGATTGATTTACGTATTGAAAGTAAAGAAAATGTTGGAACTAAAGTAATCCTGAGCATTAATAATCATTAAAATTCAAGCTATGAACGACGCACATTATCATTTAGTAGTAAACCACTTTCCTATTATTGGAAGCATTTTGGGCATGGGAATTTTACTTGGCGGAATTATTCTCAAAAATAACACTGTAAAGAATGTTTCGTATTGTTTATTCATAGTAGCGGCCGTTTTTGCTGCAATGAGTATGGCAACCGGAGAAGGAGCTGAGGAAATGGTAGAACACATGCCCAACATTGGCAGACACATTATCCATGAACATGAGGAAATAGCAGAGAAATTAGCATTGACTCTATACATTTTGGCCATTGTTTCTATTTTAGGGCTTTATACCAATATCAAAAAACACAGCAAAGCCCAAATAATTTCTTTTGTCACTTTGGTTCTTGCCGGATTGGCTATTTTTCTGGCTCAAAAGACAGGTACCACCGGAGGAGAGATCAGGCATACCGAAATCAGAGCAGATTATAAGCAAACACCTGTCAAACATGATGATGAAGATTAACTTTCTATAAAGAAACATCACAAAGCCTAATAATGAATTAGGCTTTTTTTATATCTTTTTCTCAAAAAAGAAGCTTTAAAAAGGCTATTTTTCAATAGTAGTTGCGTTCTGTTTAAATATCTGTATATTTTAGATAAAAGCTTTGCTATGCGAAACCAAAAAGTTATTTTTACTACGCTGATAAATTTTAGAAGAGAAGCAAAATGAGCAAAGAACAAGGCAGTGTTGCAGAAGATTTTGAAATTAAAAAAATCATTGAACCCCAACTCAATATTATTTTAACCACCGACGAAGATGATGACCGTCCGGTGTATATTTCAGGGAACTTTAATAATTGGGTTACCCAAGATAAAAAATTTGAAATGGAAAAAGTAGGGCAGGGACTCTACCATTATAAATTTGAACATGATTTTGTTTATCCGGAGGAACTTTTGTACAAATTTACAAGAGGCGACTGGAGTGAAG
>CAMFLD010000353.1 GCA_945957245.1 uncultured Flavobacterium sp.
GATAGAAGTCATGCATCTTATGAAAATTGCCTTATCATCAAAGATTTTGTCTTGCGCTATGATTACGTTGCAAAAAAGCATGAAAAAGCAGGATGAAATGATTGTAACACCATTCATAAGTAATCCATTTTAGTTTTGAAAATTATTTAGTTTTCTTAGTAATGACGGCTGGTTTTCTATCTTTGGTCGTAATGATGACTACTCCTTTTTTGCCTTTAGTTCCATAAAGTGCTACAGCTTTATCATTTTGTAGAACTGTCAGCGATTCAATTTCCTGTTGGTTCAATGGAGTATAAGGGCTAGTCGGATTAGGGCCAAAGACTTCCTGTTCCGTATATTCCACACCGTTGATGATATAAAGAGGTTCTTTTAATACTACCAGCGAATCGGCGTCAAATTCCATTCCTTCCAGCTTTTTCTTCGAAACTTTACTGTCAATGACCACCAACGGTTCTTCTTTTCGGGCTGTTGATATTTTATTGTTTTGGTTGGCAAAAATCTCAACATTACTGCTTTTAATATCTTCGGTTTTAGTCTGGATTGATTGTTTTTCTGTAATTGGAGAAGGCGCTGAATTAGTTTCAGGGGTAGCCCAAGTTGAATAGGTGGTTGGATTAACAGTTACTTGTCTTTCTTCGTTTATGGCAATCTCTGAAGCATTTTTAATCTGGGATTGCAATATCTTTTCAGCATTAGGTTTAATTTCTTTTGGACTGGGATTCTGATGCTGTGGTTCACTATTTGTAATAACTACATTATTGACTTTAGAAGAATCATTTGAAGTGACTACTTCATTCACACTGTTTTTTTGAGGTTTATTATAAAAAAAGTCATATACCAACGTTCCAAAAAGCAATAGTGAAGCTGCTATGGCAATTTTTTTCCAGCGCCAGACTGCCTTTTTAACTTTCTTGTTATCGAGCTTTTCTTCGACACGGTTCCAGATTTTTTCCATTCCCGGAAAATCTTGCCCTTTGTCATTCTCAACAGCCAATTTAATTTGATTTAATAACTCTTCCTCTTTCATGATTACCTTGCTTTTTGATAATAAAACTGATTGACTAAGTCTATCAGTTTAGTTTTTGCCGCATTAAGCTGCGATTTAGATGTTCCCTCCGAAATGTTAAGCATTACAGCAATTTCTTTATGTCCGTAACCTTCAATTACAAACAGATTGAAAATCGTACTGCAACCTTCCGGTATGTGTTCGAGCAGCTTTAGTAAATCTTCTTCCTCCAAGGGTGTTTCGGTAACACTTTCAGGTTGTATCCTCAGAGGTGAATCTTCTAAATAAAGATTAAAATTCACATTGCGTTTTAACTGATGAAGGCAATGATTTACCGTAATCTTTCGTGCCCAAGCTTCAAAAGCACCTATTTCCTTGAGTTGTTCAATCTTGGTGAAAATCGTGTAAAAAGAATCCGCCATAACTTCCTCAATATCTTCTTCTTTTTTCAGGTAACGCTTGCAAGTCCGATAGAGCTTTGGAGCCATATATCCATATACCTGACGCTGTGCATCACGTTGCATTTTTTTACAGGCTGATATTAATGTATCGTTTATCAAAATAGGTGTCTTTACAACTAAAGAGGATGTAAATTAAAAAAAGGTTGGGACAGTGCTATATTTTTTTTCAAAACCTCCAATTAACAAGGGTTAACAGAAGTTTTTTTCTTAATTGTTTATGGCTAAATGATAAATAGATGTTTCTAAAACTTCTGAATCGGCATCTTCACAGAGCAGAAATTCGATTTGGGATGGTGTTTTTTTGTAAAATGCCAAACCTTCAAATTTATGCTTGTTGCTAATCTGAAGATAATCGGTAAGTTTCATTTCTTTTAAATCAATCGTTCCGATGATGCTGCCCAATATTTGTCCATCGTTATAGGTAGAAGCAGTATCTTCGGCAGCTGCCAGAAAAAAGATTTTACTATCAGCTAATACAGCATCGGTAAATGTTGTCGTAACATTTTTTATTTGAGGTAAATTAAAAAGGATAAAATGGGCTTTCGGGTTTTCGATTGATCCTTCAACAGCAATAATACCATTTTTACTATTCAATCCATTACCTCTTTGGAATACAAACTGTTTGTTCTCATGAAACAACATACCTTCAATATTAAATTCTTCATCATTTATACCTGTTTGTGATTTTATTTCGTTGAAATAGTTTTCAAGATTTGTTTTTTCAACAACCATGTTTACCGGATTATAAGTGTAAGAACAATTCCGGAACGGAGTAGAACCCGAACCAATTAGATGTAAAATTCCATCTTTATTGGTAATGGCTTCAAAATCAGGTTTGTCTTTTTTAGGAATGTTTTCCTGCGGATTACCGACAAGTGCAATTTTCTTCAGTTTATCAGTCTCAATATCATATTCATAAAGAAAAGTACTATTATCCGATATAATGTAAAGCTGATTATTATTGAATAATAACCCTGAAGCCGAACCAATGCCTTTTATCTTAAAAAATGTGTTGAGTTGAAATTTTTTCATCAGTTCGAACTATATTTACAAATATAAATACTTAAGATATGAAAAGCATTAATCCTGATGATTTTAAAGTAATAGATAAAATTTCACTGAAACATATTCCAACAGAATGGCACAACCATGCAGATGATGATGAGAAGAAAGAGGAATTGCTTAAGATTCAGCAGAAACTAAGTAAGCGTCAGGATGCCATGTATGCCCACAACCGTTATGGGGTCTTGATTTGTCTTCAGGGAATGGATACCAGTGGAAAAGACAGCCTTATACGTGAAGTTTTTAAGGAATTCAATCCGCGTGGTGTAGTAGTGCATAGTTTTAAAACACCTAACTCGACCGAACTGGAACATGATTATCTATGGCGCCATTATCTGGCACTGCCCGAAAAAGGGAAGTTTGCCGTTTTCAATCGTACACATTATGAAAATGTATTGGTAACCCGCGTCCATCCGGAATATATAATGGCAGAAAATATCCCGGGGATTGAAAAGGTTGAGGATATCACGCCAAAGTTCTGGGAAGATAGAATGGAACAGATTAATAATTTTGAGAAACATATCAGCCAAAATGGTACTGTAGTATTAAAATTCTATTTTCACATGAGCAGGGAAGAACAACGTAAACGACTGCTTAAAAGACTCGAAAATCCCGAGGACAACTGGAAATTCTCAGTAGGGGATTTAAAGGAACGTGAGCATTGGGACGATTATATGAAATGTTATGAAGAAGCCATCAATAAAACTTCCAAAGAACATGCACCTTGGTTTATCATACCAGCCGATGATAAGGAAATGGCAAGGGTTATTGTTGCCAAAATTATTTGGGAGGAAATGCAGAAACTAACGGATATCAAAGAACCTGAACTGGATCCTAAAGTGAAGGAAAATATAGATTTATATAAAGCGCAGTTAAAAGAATAAAACAATTTATCTTTGCTCCGAAATTTTCGGAAAAATTGCAAAGATGAACCTCTCCCTTTACACCAAGGAATTTAAAACCAATATTCAATTGGCCTATCCGGTTATCATCGGAATGTTAGGCCACACCCTTATTGG
>CAMFLD010000354.1 GCA_945957245.1 uncultured Flavobacterium sp.
TTCCTTATCAATGTTGGAACTACACCTGTGCCTTGTAATGGACTGACTTATGGACAATTTTATCCTGCCGGAGGTTTTAATTCAAATGATGAATTTCAATTAACCCATAACGGTAGTGTGATTGATGATGTACAGGCATCCCAAACCATTATTACCTCACAACCAGGATATTCGATAATACGCAATCCTAATGCTATTGGACCACAACCCATTTTTAACATTAATGACTGGATGCTGACAGGAACTGAGAGTTGTTCTGACTTAGGAGTACATACTGTTACCTCACCTACTTTATCAACAATCAGTAATCAGCCAAGTTCAAGTGTAATCTGTGAAATTGGAAACACTTCGTTTTCGGTAGTATTGGTAAACCCATCAGGTTACAACTATCAATGGAAAGTACAAAATGGCACAGGAACATGGATAAATGTTAGCAATTCAGCAATTTATAGCGGTGCCACGACCAATACTTTAACTATAAATGGAGCGCCTACATCTTTTGACCAAAATCAATATTATTGCCAAATAACATCTCCATCCGGTACCGTGGTTTCTTATGCTGTTCAACTGCAAGTGAATGGAACCAGTACTCCTCCTATACTATCTACATCAGCACCAACCTGTGCCGCTAGCGGATTTACTACGATTACCAATTATAATGCTGCCAATGCCTATACCTTTTCACCTTCAGGACCCACTGCGGGAGCAGGCGGAGCAATTTCGGGAGCAGTTATTGGAACAGCTTATACAGTAACAGCAACTTCCGGGGGATGCACTTCGGCACCTTCCGCTTCTTTTACCAATCTTATTCAACTGACTACACCTGTGGTTCCAATGGTAATCACAACAGCTCCGACATGTGCGGCTAATGGATTTACAACAATCACTAATTATAATGCGACCAATACTTATAGTTTCTCACCTGCAGGACCAACTGCCGGAGCTGGTGGAGCAATTAGCGGGGCGGTTATCGGAACGGCTTATACAGTAACAGCAACTTCCGGTGGATGTACTTCGGCGCCTTCAAATTCATTTACCAATTTAATTCAGCTTACAACACCTGCGGTTCCAACGGTAGCCACAACAGCACCAACCTGCTCCGCTAACGGATTTACAACCATTACCAATTACAGTGCGACTAACACCTATACCTTTTCACCTTCAGGACCCACAGCAGGAGCAGGCGGAGCAATTTCAGGAGCGGTAATCGGAACAGCTTACACGGTAACAGCTACAAGTGGTGGATGCACTTCGGCTGCTTCAGCTTCTTTTACCAATCTTATTCAGCTGATTACGCCTGCGATTCCAACGGTAACCACAACAGCACCAACATGCTCTGCTAACGGATTTACAACGATTACTAATTACAATACCGCTAATACCTATACCTTTTCACCTGCCGGACCCACTGCAGGAGCGGGTGGAACGATTTCGGGAGCAATTATCGGAACAGCGTATACTATAACTGCAACTTCCGGAGGATGTACTTCAGCACCTTCGGCTTCTTTTACCAATCTTATTCAACTGACTACACCTGCGGTGCCGACTGTATCTACTACACCTCCGACATGCTCTGCTAACGGATTTACAACTATTACCAATTATAACACCGCCAATACCTATACTTTCTCACCTGCAGGACCCACTGTGGGAGCTGGTGGTTTGATTAGCGGGGCGGTTATCGGAACGGCGTATACTATAACTGCAACTTCCGGAGGATGTACTTCAGCACCTTCAGCTTCTTTCACCAATCTTATTCAGCTCAGTACACCTGCAATTCCAACAGTATCTACTACGGCGCCAACCTGCTCCGCTAATGGGTTTACAACGATTACCAATTACAATGCTGCTAATACTTATAATTTCTCACCTGTAGGACCAACTGCGGGAGCAGGCGGATCAATTTCGGGAGCGGTTATCGGAACGGCTTATACTATAACGGCTACTACTGGAGGCTGTACTTCGGCGCCTTCAAATTCATTTACTAATCTTATTCAGCTCACTACGCCTGCAATTCCAACGGTATCTACTACGGCGCCAACCTGTGCTACCAATGGATTTACAACGATCACCAATTACAATGCTGCTAATACTTATAATTTCTCACCTGTAGGACCAACTGCCGGAGCTGGAGGGACAATTTCAGGAGCTGTAATCGGAACGGCTTATACTATAACAGCTACCAGTGGCTTATGCACATCTCTTGCTTCGTCCTCATTTATAAATTTACCTTTTTTGTCAAGTATAATTGTAACCATTCCAGCGCCACTACAGAGATGTGATCCCAATAATGATGGTTTCGAAACCTTCGATTTGACGCAAACTATCAATACCATAACGGGAGGAAATCCAAATTATACCGTTACCTTCCACGAAACGCAGTCAGATGCTTTGGTCATGGGTACAACAATACCAAATCCTGCTAACTATGATACCATAAATCCATGGACACAGACTATATATATCAGGGTAAATTCTACTACATCTACCTGTTATCAGATTATACCATTTCAGTTAATTGTCAACCCAACTCCGGAGGCTGTAACACCAACAGATTATCAGTTATGTGATGACCATGCTCCTGTTGGACAGGAAAACTTTGACCTGACTACCAAGATTCCTGAGATTCTGGGCAGTATCAACCCGGCAACGGTAACGGTAACCTTCTACACCACTCTTGCCGATGCTCAGACGCCAAGCAATGCTATCTCCAATATCACGGCTTATCCTGGGGGTCCGTCAACAACAGTTTACGTAAGAGTGGCGTTTATTGCAACAGGATGCTATGATATCGTTCCGCTGAATCTTATCGTGAACCCGCTGCCTAACTCTATGCAGCCTAACTATCCTCAGTACTCACTTTGTGATAACAATCAGAGTGCAGGAGATATCGGCTATGAAGTGTTTGATCTGGCCAGCCAGATTCCAGCTATTCAGATGGGACAGTCTAATATGGAAGTACGTTTTTATATCAGCCTTGGTGATGCTCAAAACGGAACCAACCAGATTATGAACCTGATGTACCGCAATCAGGTGCAGTATGTTCAGACTCTCGGAATCCGTATTATCAATCCTACGACAGGATGTTATGTGATTTCCACTATAGACATCAGGGTAGAGCCGCTTCCGACACTGATTCCGCCAACAACGCCTTACACGCTTTGTGACCAGAATCAGGATGGTTTCACTACTTTTGACCTTACTTTAATGCTGCCGGGATTACTGGGAACACCAGCCGGGAACTACTCCGTGAGCTTCCATGAAACTATGGCCGATGCCCAAGCTAACGGAACTACTATTCCTAATCCGACATCGTATGTCAATATCAATCCGTTTACACAGACCATCTATGTAAGAGCAGAGGACAATATTACCCACTGCGTGAGTATACTGCCTGTGATAATCAATGTTAATCCAAGCCCTATAGCTCCGTCATTCCTGAACGATATAGTACTGTGTGATCAGGACAGCAATCCTCAGAGTGCAAGCACGCTAGTAGACCTTACTGTAAGAACTCCTGATGTACTGGCTCAACAGCCATT
>CAMFLD010000355.1 GCA_945957245.1 uncultured Flavobacterium sp.
CACCTTTTTAGAAGGTTTTATTATAATGGGGAATTCTCAAAAGAACTTTCAACAAAAAATAATCATATTCAACATTTGATATATTCATCATTTATTGGAATATTAATAGTTTTCTTTTTTACTAGTTTACTCAATTGTTCTGATGAGATATCAATAAAATATAATGATTTATTGGTAAATTTCCAAGAAAATTTCATAAAAGAAGGAGTTGATAA
Source organism: uncultured Flavobacterium sp. (assembly GCA_945957245.1). Classification (GTDB taxonomy): domain Bacteria; phylum Bacteroidota; class Bacteroidia; order Flavobacteriales; family Flavobacteriaceae; genus Flavobacterium. The sequence continues at coordinate 216 of CAMFLD010000355.1, forward strand.
GAACCATGAAACAACAACCTTTTTCAAAGATAACTACGAAGTGTATACTAAGTATCTTCCTTTTTTATTGAGTCTTTATGGGATTTCTATGGCTATGGGATATTTTATCTCAAAATTAATTATCCTTTTGAGAATTGATACAGGTTCTAAGCTTTTAAGATTTAAAAATGAATGGCATTATATTTTTAATGGAAAGCTACTCAGATTCAAAAAAATAACACCTGATCATAGAATAAAAGTAAAACACACTTATCTAGATTTATTAGTAAGAACAAATAGTGATTCCACAACATTATATTCTGGTTTTCTTGCTGACTATGAACTTAATGTTGAAAACATTTCTAAAATAGAAAGAATCCATCTTTTAAAAGCAGTTAGAAGGGATATGGACTCCAAAGGTAATCGCTTGAGTTTGAAACCAATTCCTGGAAATGTTTTTACAGTTTTAGGAGAAAATATTATTAATTTAAACTGTACCTACATTGTTTATAATTCTGAAGAACTAAAGAGAATAAAATTTGAACGAATGGTGCGCCCTATTGTAGTAATTCAACTGATATCTTTTTTAGTTCTTGTTATTATGTTTGTAACTGTTGTTGTTATGAAAACAAGTCTTTTCGATATAAATTCTATTAAACAAGTTATATCTAAAACTATATGGTATAGATTGACTTTTGTTTATTTTTTGAATGTAATTGTTGGGTTTGTAACCCCATTCGAAATTAACAGAAACGAATTAAAAGTTAATTTTATTGGTTTGCATGCAATTTTTTTAAAAATAATTTTTTCTGTATTACTGTTCGCCATTCTCTATTTTAATCGATACTAATTATTTTATTTCCCATTCTTCAAATCCTCTGCTACTTTCTCCAGTTCGGCGTACCAGTCTTCACCAAAACGGCGTATTAAAGCTTCTTTCACAAATTTATACACTGGAACTTCCAGTTCTTTTCCTAAACTGCAGGCAGGATTACAGATATCCCAACGGTCGTAATTTACCGCAGCAAAATCACTGAAATCTTTTATCCGAATAGGATATAAGTGGCAGGAAACCGGTTTTTTCCAATCAATGATACCTTGGTTGTATGCCTGCTCGATGCCACATAAGGCTGTCTTTCCATCAAAAATGACATAGGCGCAGTCTTTATTGTCAATTAATGGTGTTTCCAAATCCTGATCGGTTCCCACAACCCACGTTCCCAGACTTTCAATGGCTTTGATACCTTCCGGGCGCAGGAATGGTTTTACTTTTGGATAGATTTCTTCAAGAATTTTTGTCTCTGCTTCTGTTAGTGGTGCACCGGCATCGCCGTCTACACAGCAGGCCCCATGGCATGCCGAGAGATTACACACAAAATCTTTTTCAAGGATGTCTTCAGAAACTATGGTTTTACCTAATTGAAACATGGATCGTTGTAATTTACTGATGCAAAGGTAAAATCTAAAGTAGTTACAAACGATTAAAAAGCTAATTTTGTAGAAAAATAAATTATGGATTTTAATCTCAGAGAAATAATCACTGCCACCATGATCCTTTTTGCGGTGATTGATATTATCGGAAGTATCCCGGTAATTATAGGGTTACGCTCGAAGTTTGGCGAAATCCAGTCGGGAAAAGCAGCATTGGTTTCAGCGGCGATAATGATTGCATTTCTTTTTGTGGGTGAGGAAATCCTAAAATTGATAGGAGTTGATGTAAATTCATTTGCTGTGGCCGGTTCGTTTGTTTTGTTTTTTCTGGCTTTAGAAATGATACTCGGAATTCATTTGTACCGTGATGAACATGCCAGTTCAGCCACTGTAGTACCTATTGCTTTTCCTTTAATCGCAGGAGCGGGAACCATGACAACCCTACTTTCTATAAGAGCTGAATTCCATTCTGTAAATATTATTGTGGCTATTATGCTCAATGTTATTCTGGTATATCTGGTTTTGAAATCTTCTGCCTGGATCGAGAAGAAGTTGGGAGATGATGGTTTGAATATCATCCGTAAAGTATTTGGCGTTGTCCTTTTGGCAATAGCTGTTAAATTATTTGCCACTAATGTTAAAGGACTATTTGCTTAATATCAAATTTTAGTATTTTTGTTGTCTAATTTTACTTCATGAAAGTTTTCACCACCATATTAATTGTTATTGCCCTTGGACTAACCATCTTCAATTTGACATTGGTAGATTATGAAAAGCCAATGGAAGGCAATAGCGTACCAGCTCTAATTGGGGCAGCCGGATCATTATGTGTGATTCTGATTCTGGTAATTTTCAAGATATCCAAAAAAATCGAGGAAAAAGTTAAAGGATAAGTTTATGTTTGACGTACTTATAATCGGTGGAGGCGTTTCCGGAATGTCCTGTGCTTTGGTATTGGGTTCAGCCCACAAAAAGACCTTTGTGCAGGATAAGAAAATAGGCGTTATTACACACCAAAAAACCTCAAGCCTTCAGGAAGCTATATTTTATAATGCTTATGGTGTTCCTCCGGGAAAGTTAGGCTCTGAATTACTTACGGAGAGTACAGAACATCTCAGGGATTTATATCCGCATGTTGTCCAGATTGATGGCGAAAAGGTTATGAAAGTATCAGGCGAATTTCCAAACTTTACGGTAACAACTAATAAAAATTCCTATCTGACAAAAATGATTGTCGTAGCTATTGGTTATTCTAACACTTTTGATATTGAAGGACTGAACCAATATATAGAACCCCATAAAAAAGCACTGGCTGAAAAACAACGAATCCAGCTAAAAAATGACGACCACAAAGTAGCGGAAGGTATTTATGTAGCAGGAACACTTGCAGGCTGGCGCAGTCAATTATCCATAGCAGCAGGAAGTGGAGCAGCAGTAGCCACAGACATCCTAACCTTATGGAATAACGGCATTTCGAGTCAAAGCCACGACTCTATTAAAAAGTAGTTTCCTTTTTTAAGGTTTGCATTTGATGGAATGATAATTTTAGTATCTTGCTGATCGATTTGGCAATAAAACTGATTAATCAATCCGAAAACCATGAAAAAACTATCATTACTTATACTATTTCTTTGCTCTGTAATGGGATTTTCCCAATTTAAAAAGGTCACCGATTCTATTTTTTCCAAAAAACTGAATGAAGAGCGTGAAATTAAAATTGGTTTGCCACCTTCTTATGAAAAACATGCAGGACAAAAGTATCCTGTTCTGTTGTTGCTTGACGGAGAGTTTCTTTTCGATCCGTTTCAGGGAGCTTTGAGTTATGGTTACTATTGGGATGATTTGCCTGAAGTAATTATTGTAGCAGTAAGCCAAAATAAAAATAACGAACGTGAAGCCGATTGCCAGGTTGATGA
>CAMFLD010000356.1 GCA_945957245.1 uncultured Flavobacterium sp.
TGTTAATTATTGGATGAAAAAATATATATTTAAACTTAAAGCGGAAATCCTATGTCAGATGTTGCTGAAGTAAAAAAACTAGTTGAAAAACGTAACGAACTAAAAAAAGAAATAGCTAAAATAATCGTAGGTCAGGAAGAAGTTATTGACCAGATCTTATTGAGTATATTTTCAGGCGGACATGCCCTTTTGGTTGGTGTTCCCGGTTTGGCGAAAACCTTGATGGTTAATACGATATCACAAGCGTTGGGGCTCGATTTTAAACGAATCCAATTTACCCCGGATTTGATGCCGTCTGATATTTTAGGAAGCGAAATTCTCGATGAAAGCCGACAGTTCAAATTTATTAAAGGACCGATTTTTGCTAACATCATTCTGGCCGATGAGATTAACAGAACACCTCCTAAAACTCAGGCAGCTTTGCTTGAAGCTATGCAGGAACGTTCCGTAACTATTGCAGGACATAATTATAAACTGGATTTACCTTATTTTGTATTGGCAACCCAAAATCCAATTGAGCAGGAAGGAACCTACCCATTGCCGGAAGCCCAACTGGATCGTTTTATGTTTGCAATAAAATTAGATTACCCATCTTTTTCGGAGGAAGTGAATGTAGTAAAGAGTACCACTACTGATGTTAAACCAGAAGTAAACCCGTTATTCACAGCAGAAGAAATCATTAATTTCCAGCATTTGGTACGCCGAATTCCGGTAGCCGATAATGTAATTGAATATGCGGTTTCGTTAGTAAGCAAAACACGTCCCAACAATCCGCTGGCTACAGATTATGTGAAGAATTATTTAGATTGGGGAGCAGGACCAAGGGCTTCGCAAAACCTAATTTTGGCCGCAAAAACCAACGCGGCATTCCATGGAAAATTTTCTCCGGATATCGAAGATGTAAAGGCAGTAGCAGTTGGAATCCTAAGACACAGGATTATCAAAAACTACAAGGCAGACGCCGAAGGAGTTACCGAAGAAATGATTATTGGAAAACTGCTGTAAACATTCATAAGGTTTACACTTTTTTCCTATTACCTTGTGTGGGTAACATGATTTTCCGATACTGTATTTTTAATGATAATCTTTAAATCCTGACTAGATACGATTCCTAATATTGTAGCTGCTAGAGCTAATATTATTCCAATTTTTTGTGACATATGTGGTTAAATTAGGTTAATAAAAATATTTTTGTTGATATATCAAATAAATAATATTAGTATTTGGCTTAATGATTTTGTTACAGTGAATGTTTATTTTTTTTTAATTTTTAACATTTACCATCTCAAGAGCAGTTGCTGATAATTTTCTTTAAAGCCAAATTCATTGTTTCGAGCTCCTCATTTTTGATCGTGTTAAGCGCATTTTTCCGATTTTCCAGTACTAAATCCTGAACTTTTATAATAATGGATTTGCCTTCTTCGGTTACTACAAGATTAGATTTTCTCCGGTCATCAGGATTAATCTTTCTTTCGAGGTATCCTGATTTTACCAATATTTCAATAATCCGTGTGACGGAGGCATTATCTTTAAATACATTTTTGGCTATTTCCTGTTGGGCTATATTGGGGTTTTCCATTATGGTTTTGATAATTAACCATTGGTCGATAGTAATTTTAAACCCATGTTCCTTGAGTTTTTTCTGGGCATACATTCTGTAGGACTTGATAGCCTTATCCATATTGTAGAATATAATGTCTTCGAGCTTTTCCATGGGTTATTTGTTAAATTCTTTTTGAAGAATGTTATCCAGCTCCTTGTCATAAAAGAAAAGGAACATACTTCCCATCATATCCTGTTGTGTTTTAGAGGTATTGTCAACTTCAAGCACTATTTCATAATCATGGCTTTTATAAAGCCAAATCCCTTCTTCAGATGAAAATGGTTCTATGCTTGTCAGTCCAATAGTATCTTTGTGGTTAATTATTTTACTTGTGAAAATTGCTTTATTTGCTGTTTTGTCAAACAAAGAAATCTTTGTTGCAAAAGGATGCACATGTATTGCGGCAGCATGCAAACGTAAGCTATCCTGTAGCTGTAACTGTTCTTTAACCGAACTTCTGTAGGTCTTTTTACCAACAGGAATTACCCAATGCCCCGAAAGTTTATTGCCGTGTCCATCATCATAAGTATGGTTTTTTGTTTCCACAGGAATACATTGGTTAGTGCCGGGATCCAAAGGTGATTTGTATGGATCAGATTGATTGAAAGGCAGCATGATAAACGCTGTGCGCGACATCAACGGTTTCAGGTTTTTTTCTTTGGAATAATTAATATCTACTTCGTGCCGAACCCAAAAATTAGCATCAGGCAGATTATGGTTTAAGGATTGTGTGGTCACATATAAATATTCGTTGCCTTTCATTGGAACTCCATAACCTTTTGGGAAACTAAAACTTTCCATGCCGTGTGAAAGTGAAGTCATCCTTGGATATTGCGTGCCTATGCGTTTTTGCAGATGAAAGGAACTGTAATATTTCACATCATTAAAATCAACATTGGTATGACAGATAAAATCATTGGAAACATTTTGCAGCGATTTTGAATCCAAAGCCTTAACATGGAATCCGGTGAGCCATACTATCGAAGAATCTTGAGTAAGCTGTACATAATTCGAAGCTTTAGGACCTTCCATAGATTTATAAATTCCATCAATATAAAATTCAGGGGAAATCATTTTATAGGTCTCCGATTGGTTTTCAACCTTCCAATTCGGATTTACAATGCCCAGTTTTTCAAATAAAAAAGATTTTACAATGGCCTTGTGACGGTTAGGCAATTGCCAGTACCAAATTCCGCCGCCAATAAAACTGAACAGAATAAGAACTCCTAAAATTTTATATATCTTTGATTTCTTCATGGTATCCAAATGTACATTTTTATATGAATGATAGAAAAGAAATTAGGACAAAAAGATTTTTTGGGTTGGATTTCCTGAGAGCACTTTCTATCAGCCTGCTTTTGTTTTCACACTGTTCCTGGATTTATAATTCAACTTCACTTTTTGGGAGAGTTCAGGATGCAAGCGGTTTTGTAGGTGTTGAGCTGTTTATTGTACTAAGCGGCTTTTTGATCGGAGGCATATTGTACAAACAATTCCTGCATGAAAATTATTCACTAAAAGACGCAGCCTTGTTTATTTCAAGAAGATTATTGCGGGTTCTGCCCAGTTATTATCTGGTTGTTATACTGCTTACCCTGATTTATTTGTTTTTTGGATTTTCCGTTAAAAATGTCTGGAAATACATCCTGCTGTTGCAGAATTTTGCTACACCTGTTCCCTCTTTTTTTCCGGAATCATGGAGCTTACCTGTAAAGGAAATGGGTTATATTTTTGTCGTGTTTCTGTCGCTCATTTCATCAAAACTTGTAACACAGTCCCTGAAAAAATATTTATTTCTGATTATTATCGTCGGATTAATAATTGTGACTTTTCTGGTCAAGTTGCATTATGATTTAACTTCTGATAATTTAGACTTAAAACAATGGAGTTTCCAGATTCGTGCTGTAGTGATTTACCGTATTGATTCGGTTTTTAT
>CAMFLD010000357.1 GCA_945957245.1 uncultured Flavobacterium sp.
GCTTTAGCTTCGTTGCTTTATTGGGCCATACAGGTATTTGGATCCAGAAGGTAAATCAAACAAAACCCGTTACAATCGTAACGGGTTTCTTTTTTTATAAAATCAGGCTGTTTTTGGTACCCCATTTCGCAAGGGCATCCAGTGCCGGAAGTAATTCGGCACCCGCTTCAGTGAGATGATATTCTACATGTGGAGGCATCACTTCGACTACCTTCCGAACGACAAGCTTATCAGTTTCAAGTTGTTTCAAATGTTGGATCAGCATTTTTTCGGTGATGGGCGGGATGGCTTTCCGCAATTCACTATAACGCAACGTATTGTTTTTCAGATGCCATAAAATAAGAGGTTTCCAGCGCCCGCCTACTTTATCGAGAGCAAAACTTACCGGGCAAACGGCTCCAATAGCCTTCCGGTTTTCATTATTGGTTGAACTTTCTTTAATTAATCTCATAACATACTTTTTGGTAGGTACTTGCACAAAAGTAAGTATAAAAATAACTTTGTCAAAACTTTTAAAAATAAAAAAATTATGAAATACGTTTTAACAGGGTCAATAGGTAATATTACAAAACCATTGGCAACAACATTAATTGAAGCAGGTCATGAGGTAATCATCATTAGCAGTGCTGCATCAAGAAAAGAGGAAATCGAAAAATTGGGAGCTAAAGCCGCCATAGGGAATCTGCTTGACACTTCTTTTCTGGTAACAACTTTTACCGGAGCGGATGCGGTTTATCTTATGGTACCGCCTAATTTTTCTGTTACGGATTGGCTGGGCTTTCAAAAAGAGGTTTCAGATAGTTTTGCAAAAGCAGTACAACAAAGTGGCGTTAAAAACATCGTTCAGTTGAGTAGCATTGGCGCTCACATGGGTAAAGATGCAGGACCAATAGACGGCTTGGCCTATCTGGAAAAAAAACTGGAAGGTATTGAAGGAATCAATGTGATTAAATTACGTCCGTCTTATTTTTATACTAATTTCTATTCCATGATTGATATGATCAAACAGGCGGGGATTTTAGGTTCAAATTCAGGAGGTGCCGATGATAAACTGATTTTAACCCATCCAAGGGATATTGCAGCCGCAGCTGCAAAACATCTGTTGGCTCTCGATTTTAAAGGGCAGCGTATCGAATATGTTTCAAGCGACATTGTTTCATTTGCCGAAATCACAAAAACTTTGGGTGAAGCTATCGGGAAACCGGAATTGCCATGGATCGCTTTTTCTGATGAGGATACTTTTAACGGTATGACGCAGTCGGGTCTTCCTGAAGTTTTTGCCAAAGGATATGTACAAATGGGGAAATCCATCCGGGAAGGGTTAATACAGGAAGATTATTTTAGAAGAAATGAACAGCCTCAGGGAAAAGTCAAACTGGAAGAATTTGCAAAAGAATTTGCATTGGCCTATAACCACTAAAAAAGAAACCCGTCCTTGTGACGGGTTTTTATTTGTATGAAAATGATGTTTAATTCATGGGTTTTTAGGGATGTAATGCGTAAATCTAAGTTAAATTCAAACGTTGAGCGATTTTTTTTTATAAATTGCGGTTACAAATACCACAAATAATGATCAGATTTTACGCCAACGAAGTATTTCGGGAAATCGAAACCGATATTCCTTTGAAATTCAGATACGCTGTTTCCAATAGAGGAAGGCTTATCAGTTTTACTAATGAATTTAGAGACGGTAGGTTGCTTAAAGGTTCCACATCAGATGGGTATAAAACCTTTCGTTACCGTGATCCTGAAAATGGGAAAAAGGCCTACAAAACCTTATTTATTTATAAACTTGTAGCGCAGTTTTTTATTCCTAAGGATTCTGAAGACCAGGATTGTGTAATTCACTTGGATTATGTTCGTGACAATGATTTTGTTGAAAACCTAAAATGGGCAACCTACAAAGAAGCATTGGTTCACAGGAGCAAAAGCCCTCGGGTAATCGAATCAAAGAAAAAGCTCATCGAACACAATACGAAATCAGATGGCAGAAAACTGACCATTACCAATGTAATCCGTCTGAAAAAAATATTGAGCAGGCCCAACCAAAATACCCGTATTAAAATTTTAGCAAAACAATTCGGAGTCAGCGAAATGCAGATTAACCGAATCAAACGTGGCGAAAACTGGGGACATATCAAAGTTTAACATTCGTCAAACTATTTTGATAAGAATGAAGAATCCTGATAAGATCAAGAGATGAATTACTATGCAGTAAACTCTCTGTCTTTCAGGATTGATATAATATTTGAAAAGGCTTCTTAAGAATAAAATTCCACTGACGGGAAGGAGTCCAAGAAACATCAAAATCCCTAAGCCGGGAACGGACCACTAGGGGAGTAATGATTTACGATAGAGCCAACAACTATATATAAGATGTAAAATACTATAGTGCTTATTACGAGGCTGTATTTCATTTTGTGAGATTACGTGTTGGTATTCTAAAGTTGGATCTGGCGTTCAATCTGTTGTTCCAAAGAAATAAAAGTTTCTGTTCTGGATACGCCATCGATTGGCTGAATTTTTTTATTCAGAAGCTGCATCAGATGCTCGTTGTCCCGACAGATGATTTTGATAAGGATGCTCCAGTTTCCTGTAGTGTAATGGCATTCTAAAACTTCAGGGATTTTTTTCAGTTCCCTTACAGCATCAGAATTGCTCGAAGCTTTGTCCAGGTATATTCCAATGAACGCCATTGTTTTATAGCCAAGGACTTTATTGTCTATGGTAAATTTCGAGCCTGAAATGACTCCGGCTTCCTCCAGTTTGCGTAGCCGTTGATGAATAGCCGCTCCGGAAATCCCAATCTTATGGGCAATCTGAAGAATGGGTTTACGGGCATCTTCCATAAGATCCCGGAGTATTTCTTTGTCAATACCGTCTATTTCTATTTGAAGCTGATTTATCTTCATAAGCTTTAATTTATAAATCAAAATTAGCTAATTTGTTTTAAACTAAAATAATTTATATAGTTTCTTCTATATTAATTTGAATTGAGTTTAGGTTTTTATTTATAAGTAAAATTTTATATTTTTGAAAAAAAATTAATATGCTTATACTATTTTTAAGCTTAATTCCGAAAGTTGCAGAAAATGCAGTTAAAGTTCAGGAGGTTCCTTTTAAAGAAACCATTACTTATGATTTATTAATTGCCTTGCTAACAGGTGTTTTGTCAAGTGTTATATTTTTTGGGATTCTTAGAGTCTTTAGACCAATTATAAAAACTTGTGACAAGATTTGTAAAAAGGAAGTAATTAATAAAGAAGATGGGTCAAAATCATATAAGTATTATATAAAGTTTATAAATATGACATGGTCAGACATTGAAAATGTTTCTGTAGACCTCCTTTTAATGGAAGATTATTTCCATGGAAAAGCAAAAAATTATAAAAGCAAATCCTTGAAATTGGCGCAACCTGAGTTTAAATATTTGACAGGAAGATTCAATAAAAATAAAGAGATTAATAACAATTGTGTCCAAATGCTGATTGATGAAGATTTAGAAAAAATATGGAATGGAAAAAAAGAATGGTTAC
>CAMFLD010000358.1 GCA_945957245.1 uncultured Flavobacterium sp.
GATATGGGAGGTTCTAAAAGAGCTTATGCCTACTCCAAGTTTTTGGAATCGGATGTGGTGATTTGTTACAAACAAAGAAAAGCCGCCAATATCATTGATACGATGGAGCTGATTGGTGATGTAAAAGGAAGAAATGTAATTCTGGTTGACGATATGGTGGATACCGGAGGTACATTAGCTAAAGCGGCTGATATGATGATTGAAAGAGGAGCATTGAGCGTAAGGGCAATTTGTACCCACGCTATCCTTTCGGGGGATGCATATGAGAAAATAGAGAATTCTAAATTACTGGAATTAATCGTAACCGATTCAATTCCGTTAAAGAAGGAGTCTGACAAAATAAGAGTGGTTAGTTGCGCCCCATTGTTCGCCGAAGTAATGCGAATGGTACAAAGCAACAACTCGATTAGTGGCAAGTTTTTGATGTAAATCTGAAACAAGAAGCAAGAGTCAAGAATTATTTCTTTCAGACTTTAGACTTGCAACTTTGGACTAAAAATGCGTTAGCGATTGCAGCGGCAGCCCGGAGCGAAGTGAGGACTAAAGCGGAAAGCGCGGTCTCGTTTGAAGAACGAGGCAACGCCCAACTAAAATGAATTTTTTAATTATTAACTATATATTTTACAAATGAAATCGATTACGATTAAAGGACAAGAAAGAGAAAGCGTAGGCAAAAAAGCTACTAAAGCCTTACGTGATGCTGGAATGGTCCCTTGCGTTATTTACGGAGGAGAACAACCAGTACATTTTGCAGCAGAAGAAAAAGCATTCAAAGGATTGGTGTACACTCCAAACGCACACACTGTTGTGGTTGATTTGAATGGTAAAACGTTTAATGCTGTATTGCAGGATATCCAATTCCACCCGATATCTGACAAAATTTTACACATTGATTTCTTCCAGTTGAATGAGGCTAAAGAAATCATCATGGAAGTTCCGGTGAAAGTAACAGGTACTTCTCCAGGTGTACTTTTAGGAGGTGACTTGCGTCTAAACCAAAGAAGGCTGAAAGTGAAAGCTTTGCCTAAAAACCTTCCGGATTTTGTTGAGGCTAACATCTCTGAATTGCAAATGGGTAACAAATTGTATGTTACTAAATTACCAACTCCAAACTTCAAATTAATGCACCCTGACAACACTGTTGTGGCTCAAGTGAAGATTTCACGTGCTGCTATGAAAGCTGCTCAGGAAGCTGCAAAAGCAGAGAAAAGTGCAAAAGGAGGAAAGAAAAAATAATTTTCAGATTCCAGAATATAAAAGCATCAGTCAATCGGCTGGTGCTTTTTTTATGAAATTTAATTAGTTTATTTTTGCCGGATGAATTGGATTACCAACTTATTTAAAACAAAAGTAGCCACAGTAACCTCAGAAGATATGAGCAAGAAATTCCTAATTGTCGGACTTGGAAATATTGGAGCCGAATATGTAAACACACGCCATAATATTGGCTTTAAGATAGTGGACTTTGTTGCAGATGTTGCCGGGGTCTCTTTTGAAACTGCCAAACTTGGTGCTATTGCTGAATATAGTATTAAGGGAAGAAAGCTTATCCTACTGAAACCTAATACTTACATGAACCTTAGCGGTAAGGCAGTTAAGTACTGGATGGACAAGGAAAATATTGCGAAAGAGAATATATTGATTATTACGGACGACTTAAACCTTCCTTTTGGAACTATAAGGATAAAAGGGAAAGGATCTGACGGTGGACATAATGGGCTTAAGAACATTCAATTGATTTTAAACACTTCTGAATACCCACGCTTCCGTTTCGGAATCAGCGATGAGTTTAAGAAAGGCCAACAGGTGGATTATGTGTTGGGTGAGTGGAATGATGATGAAAAATCAAAACTTCCGGAACGTTACAAAATTGCCAGGGAAATTGTGGAATCTTTTGCTCTGGCCGGACTGAGTGAAACCATGAATAATTTTAATGGTAAATAAAAAAAGCCCTTTCTTTTGAAAGGGCTTTTTTTATTCTAAAATGATTATTGAATCACTAATTTTTTAGTTGCCAGACCTTTGTCGGTTTTGATATTTACAAAGTAAACTCCGCTCGTTGGATGGTCTAAATTGATCTGTTGTACTAAGTTGGTCGCATGATCAAAGTTGTTTTCATAAATTGTTTTGCCAGTAGCATCGTAAATTTCAACAGAAAAGTTGCTTGTAAGTTCTTTAAATTCGATTGAAAAACTTCCTTTGCTTGGATTAGGATATAGATTAAACTGGCTTTGTACAAACTGCTGGTTCCCTAAAACATTGGTTCTGAATTCTCCTGCAATGGTGTTGTACCAAGCCTGCATTCTGGCTGCCTGGCCTGCGGTGAACATATACATGCATGCATCATTTACATAATCCATATAATTCATAGTAAGTGCATATTCACCGGCTACACACCCGTTAACGCTTCCCGCTGCGGGACAGTCATAATCTTCTACGTTCTGGGCTGGGGTGTCACAAATACCGTCACCATTTGGATTTTGTGCATTATATAAGGCACAGTTAGTTTCGCCGCAACCGGCAAAAGTGTGATCTAAATTGAAGTAGTGTCCTAATTCATGTGTTAAGGTTCTTCCTAAATCATAAGGAGAAGTTGGTACATATCCTGTACATCCGCTACCCGAACCAAATGAAGCTTTTGAAATTACCACACAATCTCCGGCAGCCGGAGAAGCGCCAAGGTTAGAATATCCCAATATTCCGTTTCCGGCATTTCGGCATACCAGATTCAGATAACCTGACCATGTAGTATCATTATCATTGCTACCTAAAAAGTCTGTTCCAAAAGTCACCGCTAAGTCGCCATTTACCAATCCGGTTCCTGCAGGATGGTTTTGTGTTGCTAAAACAAATTGTACCTGAAGGCTTCCGGTATTTGTACCTGGATAAAATTGGGCATCATTATTTGCGTAGTTAACTATGTCAGCATTTTGTCCGTTATAATCGGCATTTAATATATTTACCTGTGTTTGTGCTAAAGCCCTGAAACAGGCTTTTTGTGTAGAGGAATTAGAAACAGAAGGAAAATGTACGGCAACAGGAATGATGATTACAGTGTTGGTACTGTTACTACTTCTATTGGCAACAATTCTTTGTAATTCGGCATTAAATCTGGCTTGTTTGTCAAGATAAGCCTGCCGCTGAGCGGGATTATTCATTATTTGCGCCATTTTCTCCTGCATTCCACAAGTTCTGTGTTGCGCAAAACTTAGCTGGAAAGCCAGTAATGCAAAAAGTAATCTTAATTTCATTTTATTGCTATGATTTTAAATATAAGTGGGCAAATTTAACTAAATGTTTCACACAATATATTTTTTGAAAATAAAAAAAGGGGGATCTTTTAAAGATTCCCCTTTTTAATTATTTAGCTGTCAGATAATTATTCGATAACTAAACGTTTTGTAAGTTTCTTAGTACCATCGGTAACTGAAACCAGATAAACGCCTGCCTGAGCATTATTTAACTGAATATTTTCATTGAACGTAGTTTGGTTTACATATTTGTTTTCAAATATTAAACGGCCACTCATATCAAA
>CAMFLD010000359.1 GCA_945957245.1 uncultured Flavobacterium sp.
AAGTCCACCGACGCATTTTAGTCCTTGAAGGGTTTTGCTATGCACCCTCCAAAGAGAAACGGGATTTGATGTTTGAATTAGAATCAATGATTAAATCAATTGAAATAAAAAAATAGCATGAACATAAAATGGAAAATAAAGCGATTTGAGGCACTTTCTACTACCGAGCTATATGATTTGCTGCAATTGAGGGCAGAGGTCTTTGTAGTGGAGCAAAATTGCGTTTACCAGGACATTGATGGAAAAGATCAGAAGGCACTTCACCTCATTGGAGAGGATAATGGTATTACAGTAGCTTATGCAAGGCTTTTTAAACCTAATGATTATTTTAAGGAAGCCTCCATAGGAAGGGTAGTAGTTAAACCAAGTTATCGTGATAAAAAGCTAGGTCATATCCTGATGCGGGAAGCTATCTATTATATCAAACAGCAATTTGGCGAAACCCGAATTACGATTTCAGCCCAACTCTATCTTAAAAAATTCTACGAAAGTCACGAATTCATCCAAACCAGTGAAACCTATCTGGAAGATGATATTCCGCACATCGAAATGAAACGGATTTAGATTTTAGTGATAACCAGTTCCACTCTTCGGTCGTATTGAGTACCTTTTCCAAGAGGAACCGTATTTCCGTAGCCTTTGAAAGTCATGCGGTCTTTAGAGATTTTCTTGAAAAGCAGGTATTTGTATACAGCCTCCGCACGGTTAGTCGATAATTGACGTTTTTTGGTGTCTAAATCAATAGCTTCTTTTTGGTATGGAGGCGTACAGCACACATGTCCCTGAACTTCAAACTGCAGGTTTTTGTATTTCAAAAGCAAACGGGCCACTTTATCTAAAATGGTTTTAACTTTAAAATCCAGCTTGCTGCTTCCTCTTTCAAACAATACACCCTCAAGGTAAATGTGATCACCAACGACATGGTTTTTCTGGATTTCAGTATAAAATCCCGGAAGAATGATTTTCGGCAAAGGTTTCAAATTAACCACAACATCCACACGGCGGTTTTTAGAACGCCTTTCAGGTAGGTTTTCCACCAGGTCATCGTCAATCATGATTTTTCCTTTCCCTTCAATCGTTACAATGATTTTGCTTTTGATGCCGCTTTCGACGAATTTATCCTGAATGGCATTTGCTCTTTTGGTAGAAAGTTTAAAGTTGTAGGCATCTTTTCCAACATCATCGGTATAACCATAAATCTGTATGGATTCGATACGGGTGGAATCAGTTTTTTTGATAAAATCGATGGCTTCATTTACTTCTTTTTCATTCAATGCATATTTATCAAAATCAAAATAGATGGAATGCACAATTTCTTCCTGTGCCTGAATAAACCCGAAAAACAAAAGGGGGAGGTATTTTAAGAACTTCATTTTATATTTTCAAAATCTTGTTATACTGTGGTTTGTCATTCAAAACTTCGATTGCTTTTTTAATTTCGAAGTTGTTTTTGATGTAGTATTGATACAAACCTTCTTTGTATTGGTATCTTTTTATGATTTCGTCCAAAAGCAAATTCTTGATTTCTTTTTGGTTTTTGTCAATCAAAGTTTCCTCACTTTTTTCCAAAGCCGTCAACAACTGTTGATATTCAGCTGCTATAGCGGTATCAATGTTTTCTTTCTTGGCTTTTTCCAGAGTGTTTTTCAATGCTACTTCAGTTTCAGTGTCCAAAGATATTTTTTCTCTTTTTAAATACGCTTTAAAATCTGCTAAATCTGCATCAGTGATAGTAGGTATTTTATCTCCCAGATTCGGATTTTTATAATAATATACCGTAGCATAATTAAAAATGGCATCGTTTTTCTGCAATGCATCAGCGATGGCACTGGTTTTGGTATTTTCCAAAACTACATCCGGCAGGATGCCACCACCATCATAAACCGTTCTTCCCCTTTTGGTTTTAAATGCATTGAAGTTTTTTTCTTCTGTTCTGATGGCTTTTCCGTTTTTATCTTTGTGTGCATAATCCAAAGCCTGAATACATCTGCCCGAAGGTGTATAATATTTTGAAATAGTAACTTTTACCTGGGTTCCATAAGTAAGGTCAATCGGACGCTGCACCAGCCCTTTTCCGAAACTCCTGCTTCCTATGATGACAGCCCTGTCTAAATCCTGTAAAGCTCCGGAAACAATTTCAGAAGCGGAAGCACTTTTACCATCAACAATTACGGCCAATGGAATTTCAGTATCCACCGGATCTTTGGTAGTTTTATTGGTATTGTTGTATTTGGTGTTTTTAGATTTTGTAGTAACAATTGTTTCCCCTTTTGGCACAAACAAATTGCAGATATTTACAGCTTCATGTAATAACCCACCCGGGTTTCCTCTTAAGTCAAGTATAATCTGTTTGGCTCCCTGATCTTTTAATTTTTCTAAAGCTTCTTTGGTTTCAGCCGATGCCTTGGCATTGAATTGAGACAAAACAATGTACCCTGTTTTGTCATCGGTCATACCATAAAATGGAACAGCTTTTACAGCCACTTCATCAAGAATTAGCTGGGTATTCATTGTTTTTCCCTGACGTATGAATTTGATGTCAATCTTGGTTCCCTTAGCTCCTTTGGTCAATTGGGAAGCATCGTCTTTAAAATCTGCCAAAACCACGTCGCCTATCTGAATGATTTCGTCGCCTGCCTTTAAGCCTGCTTTGTCCGCAGGAAAACCTTTGTAGGGTTCTTTAACGATAAGTTTATCTTCCTTTCGGGTAATCATGGCACCCATTCCGGTATATTCGCCCGTATTGTTTATCTTGAATTTAAGTACATCCTGCTCGTTGAAATAATTGGTGTATGGATCCAAATCGGCCAGCATGCTTTTGATGGCTTTATCCATCAATTCCGAAGGATTGGTTTCGTCGACATAGTTTTGGTTAACGGTCTTGAAAATGGAGGTGAAAATTTCAATCTGCTTTGAAATTTCGAAATAATCATCTTTGAAACTCACTCCGACAAAGAGGAAAATTGCCAGTACTGCTGTGATTAAATATCTTTTTTTAATGGTTTTGATTTTCGATAGCATCTTTTTTGTTTTTTCTTTTAAATCGTTTTCTGATTAGTATGAACACGACAACTAAAGTAACAATTAAAGGCCAAATTCCTAACAAGTCAATAAAGAAATTTGAAATTCCGTTAAAGCCCGAAATTATGGCGTTGCCAATTCTTCCGCCATAGGATACAGTAGCATTTTGCCCACGGGCGATTGGTTTGTAAAAGCTGATGTTCAAAGTGCTCATCGAAACCTGATTTTGCAGGTAGTTCAGCCTTCCCTGCTTGGCTTCGATTTCTTCCCTGATTTCTGAAAGCTTCTTTTCAATCTCGAGCATTTCGGAAATTTTGGTTGCTTTTTTCAAAAGCTCATAATAGCGTTCTTCAAGGACTTTTTTTGTTTTTATACGGGAAGCAATATCAATGTATTCTTCAGTCACGTCTTCGGATGAAATCTCCTTTTGATCAAAATAATCAACACCCTTTGAAAGCTCATTGACAAAAGCATCAAAGTGCGTATTAGGAATCCGGATATTCAGGCTTCTGG
>CAMFLD010000360.1 GCA_945957245.1 uncultured Flavobacterium sp.
ACACATCGCAATAAAAGAAGCTCAAAAATTAAACATTCCAGTTTTCGCAATGGTGGATACTAACTCTGACCCACGTGAGGTTGATTATGTAATCCCAGCCAATGATGATGCTTCAAAATCAATTGATAAAATTTTATCTTTAGTTACTGATGCAGTAAAAGACGGATTAGCAAACAGAACTTCTGATGCGGCTCCTGAAGTTGATGCTGAAGAAACTGTAGAAGCAGTAGCTGCTCCTGAAGCAGTTGTTGAAGCTCCTGAAGTAGAAGCTGCTCAAACAGAAACTGAAGAGTAAAAAACAATTACGAATTATGAATTAAGAATTACGGATTGTTTTGACTCGTAATTTGAAATTTGTAATTCGTAATTCATTTTAAAGAGATTTTTAATTAAAAAAAATAAAATATTATGTCAACAATCACAATTACTGCTGCAGACGTAAACAAACTAAGAACGATTACCGGTGCAGGAATGATGGACTGTAAAAAAGCTTTAGTTGAAGCTGAAGGAAATTTTGATTTAGCAATCGAAAACCTTAGAAAAAAAGGACAAAAAGTTGCTGCCAACCGTTCTGACAGAGAGTCTACTGAAGGAGCTGCAATTGCTGCGGTTAATGCTGATAAAACAGCAGGTGTTGTCCTTACGCTAAACTGCGAAACTGACTTCGTTGGAAAAAATGAAGGTTTCGTAAAATTGGCTACTGACTTTGCTAACCAAGCTTTGAACTATGATACAAAAGAAGCTTTCCTTGCTTCTGATTTCAACGGAATCACTGTTGCTGAGAAACTAATCGAGCAAACAGGTGTTATCGGAGAAAAAATCGAAATCGGTTCTTTCGAAAAATTATCCGGAGCATTCGTTGGTTCTTATGTTCACTCTGGAAAAATTGCTGTTCTAGTTGCACTTTCAGCTAATGTTGCCGGTGCAGAAGAAGCTGCTAAAAACGTAGCAATGCAGGCTGCTGCAATGAACCCAATTGCTTTAGATGAAGCAGGTGTTGATGCAGATACTATTGCTAAAGAAATCGAAATCGCTAAAGATTTATTGCGTCAGGAAGGAAAACCTGAAGCTATGATTGAAAATATCGCAAAAGGAAAACTAGGTCGTTTCTTCAAAGATAACACTTTGGTTAACCAAGATTATATCAAAGACGGTTCTATGAGCGTTACTGCTTATGTTAGATCAGTAGATGCTAACTTATCAGTTACAGGATTCAAAAGAGTTGCTTTAGGATAATCTTTAAGCTACATTAAATAAGAAACCGCCTTAATCAGGCGGTTTTTTTATACTTTGATGTTAAATTATATAGCAATACTCTCAATAGCTTTCTCCAAAGCTGTTTCTGCAATTGCCGCAATGGCCAGGCCTTCTGCACGCACTACGCTTACATCCGTTATTCCAATAAATCCTAGTGCTGCTTTCAAATAAGGTATGGCAAAATCATAATCCTGAAATGGCCCTTCAGAATAAATACCACCCGATGCAATGGCTATATATACCTTTTTGTCTTTTACCAAACCTTTTGGACCTTCAGAAGAATAGCTAAAAGTATGTCCGGCTCTTAAAATGTTGTCAATCCAACTTTTTAAAGGCGACGGGATGCCAAAATTGTAAAGAGGAAGACTAATTACCAATATATCGGTATCAAAAAGTTCAGCAATGGCCTTATCCGAACGTTTTACCAATTCCATTTGTTCCGGAGTGTGGTTTTCTTTTGGAGAACGAAGAGCTTCTATCTGCTCGTGGTAAAGATGAGGATATGGATTGCTATTCAGGTCCTCTGTAGTTAGGATACTACCGGGATAGGCTTCCAAAAGCTGTTGCGTGATGGAATTCCCTAGTTTAATACTTACTGATTCATCGCCTCTCGGGCTTGATATTACATGCAATATTTTTTTCATGATAAATTCTTTTATGATTATGAAGCAAAATTAAATATCTTTGCTTTCTAAAAGTTAGTACTATACATTAGGTTAGTAGTTACCTTTTTGTTACTTGTAAAACTAGTATGATGGAAAAATTATTCGAACCGGAAGCCAAAAAACAATGTACCCAAAAGCTGAATGCTGTCAGGGATGCGCTCTATGTCATTGGAGGGAAGTGGAAACTGAGGATCATAATAGCCATGTCAGAAGGGAATTATAGATTTAATGAACTTCAGCGAACGATTGAAGGAATATCAGCCAAAGTATTGAGCAATGAGCTTAAAGATCTAGAATTGAATGGTTTGGTAAAGCGCACGGTTCATGATCAGATTCCTGTGGTCGTTACTTATGAACCAACCGAATATTGCCATACCCTCAAAGATGTTTTGCATTCGTTATCAGAATGGGGGCAAATGCACAGGGAAAAGCTTCGTAACGAAAGGTAGAATATAAGAACAGATTCCGGAATCCTTTCCGAAAAACTGTATCTTTGTTCAACAACCGGCCATCTGTACACTGCAGTAAAGGCAATGAACATACAACAAACTTAAATGACTACAAAAATCTTAATTATCGGAGCCTGTGGGCAAATAGGGACCGAGCTTACACAAAAACTCAGAAACATATATGGTAACGAAAATGTGGTTGCCTCAGATATCAGAAAACTCAACAATGATATTGTAAATAATGGAATTTTTGAAGTGGTAAACGCCTTAGATTACAATCAGATTGAGCATCTGATTGAACAATACCAGATTACCGATGTTTACCTAATGGCAGCCTTATTGTCGGCAACGGCCGAAAAAAATCCTGCCTTCGCCTGGGATTTGAACATGAATTCGCTTTTCCATGTTTTGAATTTGGCGAAAGCCGGAAAAATCAAAAAAATATTCTGGCCATCAAGTATAGCGGTTTTTGGTCCGACAACGCCAAGAGACAATACACCGCAATATACAATAATGGAACCCACCACGGTATACGGAATCAGCAAGCAGACAGGTGAAAGATGGTGCGAATACTATCATAATATCTATGGTGTAGACGTGCGCAGTATCCGTTATCCGGGACTTATTAGCTGGTCAACTGAACCTGGAGGAGGTACTACGGATTATGCCGTTGATATTTACCACAAAGCTTTGAAAGATGGTAAATATGAGTGTTTTCTTTCTGAAAATACGGCACTCCCAATGATGTACATGGATGATGCTATCCGGGCAACGGTAGAAATTATGCAGGCTCCAAGTGATGCCATCAAAATCCGTTCTTCGTATAATTTGTCAGGAGTGAGTTTTACTCCGGCTGAAATTGCGGAGGAAATTAAAAAAAGGATTCCGGCATTTACCATAACTTATAAACCTGATTTCCGTCAGAAGATAGCCGATAGCTGGCCAGCTTCTATAGACGATAGTCATGCCAGAAATGACTGGAATTGGAAACACAAATTCGACTTGGATTCCATGACCGATGAAATGCTTGAGAATTTAAGATAAAATCAAAACGCTATCCATTGTAGGTTGGATAGCGTTTTTATCAAAACCAAAACAAATTTATTGTACGATTGGGTCTCTTAAAGATTCCAATACAGCAACTATATCTGTGTAAAGT
>CAMFLD010000361.1 GCA_945957245.1 uncultured Flavobacterium sp.
CATTCACAACCTATTCCCAAAAGTGTTAATGTGATATCGCCTGAAAATGTGTTTATTGAAGAAGGAGCAAAGTTGGAATTTGTTACGCTAAATGCATCAACAGGACCAATCTATATTGGAAAAAACGCCGAAATTATGGAAGGTTCCGTAATCCGTGGGCCATTTGCTTTATGCGAATCAGGAAGAGTGAAGTTGGCTTCAAAAGTGTACGGAGCCACAACAGTCGGACCACATTCTGTGATTGGAGGAGAAGTAAGTAATTCGGTTTTAATGGGCTATTCCAATAAAGGCCACGATGGATTTTTAGGAAACTCCGTTTTGGGTGAATGGTGCAATATGGGTGCTGACAGTAATAATTCTAATTTAAAAAACAACTACGAAGAAGTGCGTTTGTGGAGTTATGAAACCGAAGGCTTTGCCCGCACCGGACTCCAGTTTTGTGGACTAATGATGGGTGATCATAGCAAGTGCGGAATCAATACAATGTTTAATACAGGTACCGTAGTCGGGGTTTCTGCTAATATTTTTGGATCGGGGTTTCCCAGAAATTTTGTGCCGAGTTTCTCTTGGGGAGGTGCTTCCGGTTTTACAACTTACCTAACTAATAAAGCATTTCAAACTGCCAAAATTGTAATGGCAAGGCGTCAGGTGGAGTTTACAGAGCAGGATGCCAAAATACTTGAGCACGTTTTTGAAATTACAAAAAAATATAGGAAAGAGTAACAATGTTAGGATTGTTGTTTATCTATTTCATCGGTAAATATTTTTACAAATTAGCCGAAGAATACAAACAAAACAAATGGTTGTTCGCCATTTTGAGCATAGTAGTGTATTATGCCGGTACAGCTATTGTCGGAGCAATTATTGGAATTCTTAGTTTGATATTTGGTTTTCATGTTGACTGGAATGATGAATTATTAATGGTGTTAATTGCTCTACCTTCTGGCTTTGGAAGCTGCTGGTTGTTTTATTACCTTTTAAAAAGAAATTGGCAGGGCAAAGTACAAATCGAAACTGAAAGTATTGATAGTATTGGCAAAGAGGATGATAATGCATCAGATTCATGACTTTGATTTATTTTCATCTTCATTCTCCGGGATAGGATAGTATGTCTGACAATTAATATTTTACAAAATCAATTATTGTATGTAAATTTGCACTCTCAATTTTTTGACAACGATTTCATCAATTGAGCATGCCTATGGAAAACAGATACAATCGCCAAAATATTGGTGAAACAAAAAAAGTAGCATTCTACACTTTAGGATGCAAATTGAATTTCTCCGAAACTTCTACCATTGCGAGAAATTTTCAGGATGAAGGTTTTGAACGGGTTGATTTTGAAGAAGTAGCCGATATTTATGTCATCAATACCTGTTCGGTAACCGAAAATGCCGACAAACAATTCAAGCAGATTGTAAAAAAAGCCATGAAGCTCAATGATAAGGCTTTTGTGGCAGCGGTTGGTTGTTATGCCCAATTAAAACCTGAAGAATTAGCTGCTGTTGACGGAGTTGATTTGGTTTTAGGGGCTACCGAAAAATTCAAGATTACAGATTATCTTAATGATTTATCCAAAAATGATATGGGCGAAGTGCATTCCTGCGAAATTGAGGAAGCAGACTTCTATGTTGGAAGTTATTCCATAGGGGACAGAACACGTGCTTTCCTAAAAGTACAGGACGGATGCGATTATAAATGTACCTACTGTACCATTCCTTTGGCTCGAGGAATTTCACGAAGTGATGCTTTGGAGAATGTACTGAAAAATGCTGCTGAGATTTCAAAGCAAAACATCAAGGAAATTGTCCTGACCGGAGTCAATATTGGAGACTATGGAAAAGGCGAATTTGGAAATAAAAAACACGAACATACTTTTTTGGATTTGGTCAAAGCTTTAGATGAAGTAGAAGGGATTGAGCGTTTGCGTATTTCTTCGATTGAACCTAATCTGTTGAAAAATGAAACCATAGAATTTGTTGCACAAAGCCGCACTTTTGTGCCACATTTTCATATTCCGTTGCAAAGCGGGAGCAATGAAATTCTTAAGAAAATGAAACGCCGTTACCTGCGCGAGGTATATACAGACCGGGTAAACAAAATCCGGGAAGTCATGCCGCACGCCTGTATAGGGGTTGATGTTATTGTTGGGTTTCCGGGAGAAACCGATGAGTATTTCCTCGAAACTTATAATTTTCTGAACGAATTGGATATTTCATACCTGCATGTTTTTACCTATTCTGAAAGAGATAATACAGAAGCTGCAGCAATGCCTGATGTTGTTCCAATGAATGTGCGTAACAAACGAAGCAAAATGCTTCGTGGTTTATCAGTAAAAAAGCGTCGTGCCTTTTACGAAAGCCAAATAGGGACGAATAGAACGGTGCTTTTTGAAAGTGAAAACAAAGAAGGCTATATTCATGGATTTACAGAAAACTATGTGAAGGTAAAAGCTCCCTGGAACCCTGAATTGGCTAACACACTCCATGAAATCAGTCTTACCAAGATTGACGAAGACGGATGTGTTCGGATGGAATTCCTCAATGTGGAAGCTTAATATTTGTATTGAAATGAAATTTTGGTGATTCTATAGACAGTGTCACCATATTGTTCGATAAACTCAAACTTATTCCGTCCGGTTTTTTTGAAACCGATAATACGTTCTGCCGAAATTTCAAAGTAGGTTCCTTTACCCTCCAGCATGAATTTGTCACCACTATTGCGGTAAGCCGAGCGGGCTAATGGAAACTCCAATAAATTCCAGGCCGTCAGATGTGGGTCGAGGTTATCAAGCTCCGAACATAAACCCTGCATTATCTCTGTTTTAGAGCCGTAATATTTTTCGATATTTTCAAAGAAATCAATTATTTCCCTGCGAAGCACTTCAGTATTCATTCGATAAATATAAAAAAAAGGAGTTTCATTTGAAACTCCTTTATCAAGTTAAGGCTTATATCTTAATTCCCGGAGGAAGTAAATCTTTGTAACAAGGATTTTTTCTGAAGAATTGAGCAATCTTTGGTAAAATAGGAACTACTTTCAATTTTCTTTCATAAGCAATTTCCATAATATTTTTCAATAAATCACTTATATATTCTTCATTGTCAAAACCATCAAAAACATTGATTCGGGTTAGGAATATCTTTTTTTCCTGAAATGAATATTCAACGGAAATTAGTTTTCCTCCAACCAAAGTTTCAAACTGACGAGCAAAAGTATTGTCTTTAATCTCGATTTTTTCTAAAAATGCTGGTGCTTCCATGTGATTATAAACAAAAAGAATTATTTTTAGGCAAAGTTACTAATTATTAACGATTTTAGAGTTAAATAATGACTAAAATTCATGTTTATTTCATGCCCGGCATGGCGGCAAGCCCAACTATTTTTGAAAGAATTCAATTGCCTGAGGATATTTTTGAAATTCATTATCTGGAATGGTTAACCCCTGAAAAAGATGAATCTCTGGAAGATTATGCCCGACGGATTTCCCAAAATGTAACAAAAGAAAATGTTATACTGGTTGGTGT
>CAMFLD010000362.1 GCA_945957245.1 uncultured Flavobacterium sp.
GCCTGATGTATACTGGAACTCACTGGAATCCCTAACCGATGTCGATGCCATAGAACAAGAATCTGTCAACAAACCCGCAGCCACTCACAAGCACAGTCCTACCTGCGGTATCAGCCGAATGACTTGGAATTTGTTTCAGAAACAATATAATATTCCAAACGATAAGTTGGATTTATATTATCTTGATCTATTGGCACATCGTTCTGTATCCAACGAAATTGCGGAGCGTTTCGGTGTAACGCATCAGTCACCTCAAATTATAGTCATTAAGGATGGAAAAGCCATCTATAATGATTCGCATGAAAGTATTGATGCGACTAAACTCGAGCAGTTTGTTTAAATAAAAAATCCCTCTTAGGAGGGATTTTATTTTATCTTCTTAACCTGTTGCGGGTGATGATATCTTTTAGTTTCGCTTTTAGGTCATTTCCGGTGTCATATACCATTTGTTCGTTGCTTGGAAACGGAACCGCTCTTTTATCAAAGTTAGCATAATAGGATTCTTCACAGGCACGTTTATCGCCACGGTATTTTGCATACATATTAGAAAATACAAACTCACTGGCAAGTGGAAACGTTTCAATAAGCTGATTAGTTTTAAAGTTGATGTAATCTACTTTAGCAGTAATCTGACAGGCTTTTGTTTGAGAATATTCGTAAATGCTAATGCGGATGGTTTTCATATTATCAACCTTGATTGGATGGCCTAAGCTGTCTTTTACGACATTGCCATTGGCATCCAAAAGATTTTTAACTCCGTCTTTGATTAATTTTTCTTTATCAAATTGTTTTTCCTTTACCTGTTCCGGTGAAATATTGATTTGTCTGAAATTGACAATGATACCATAATCGTAGTCAATTCCTTTTTGACGGTTACTGTGGTAAACGGTCCATTTATCATTAAGGCCATAGGTACTGAAATCCAATAAATCATCCTGAAGACGGGCAGGAATAATCATATTAGTTTCGTTCTTAGTATATACGTTTACAAAATCGGTTCCTTTGAATTTAGCTTCTTCCATAAGTTTGGCTACATCTTTAAATCCCGGATTAATGCTTTGCAAATAGGCTAAATCATCATAAGCTCGGCGGATTACTATTTTATCTTTATTAACCAAAAGCGCTTTAGAGTTATCATAAAGGTATTTGGATAAGGAATTTTTACTACTTACAATCTGATCCGTGTAATCATCAAAAGGGAAAATAGCATCTCTGCCTTCTTTTAAAAGTTTAAGGGGCAGCAAAGGACGGATTAGTTCCTGACGGGCATTAAGCTGTAAATATGTGTTGTATATTTTTTCCAGATTTTGCGGATTGGCATCTTTAAACCAACCATTGATGTCACGCAGGTCACGTTCTTTGGCTTTGGCAAAAGCTTCTTCAAGCATGTACACATAATCCTGTCTGCCTTTGGCATTCTTGTTTCCACGTAGGCCATCAACAGAGTTTCTGATGGCGGCATCATAATCTCCGGAAGTAAGCATGTTACGGGTTTGCTTAACGCCACAGGCACTGACAATAAGGAAAAGGGCTAATAGAGTAGTAATTTTTTTCATGATGAGATTAGTTTAGTGGCAAAAGTAAGTATTATATATTTTGTTAAAAACAAATTTTATGCCACACCCAAAATAGAAGTATTTACGGTAACTCAAAGCCAAATTGTAGTGCTGATTTTAAGGCTTGGAGATTAATGTCTTTCAGGGCTTTAAATTTAATGCAATAGCCACTTACATTGGCTTTTCCTAATTCTTTTCCGAAGGTTTCTTTAAGGTATTCTTTATTTTCAATACCTAATATGTAAATGGAAATTCCGGTTGTGTTGGCACTCATTCCAATCCTGTAAAATGATCTGGTTTTGCCATCGGCATATTTTATGGTTTGTGTTCCATACCCAATATTAGGATTGGAAACGGTTTTGTTTTCACTGTTTTTGCCATCCAGAAACCAGAGTTGACCATCAGGGTTTAGCTGCAAAATTATATCATGCAGTAATTGCATATCATTTCTTTTGGCTTCCGGTTGGCTGCTGATATAATCTTTAATCTGTTCCTGTATGTCCATAAAGTTTTAGTTCAGGAAATCCTTTAAATCCTGATAAGTACTGATTTTAGTGCGAATTTTTTCTTTTCCAAGTACGCTTTCAATTTGTTTAGGAATAGGAAGTTTTAAGCCTAATAGAGGTTCTACAACATCCAAAAATTTGATTGGATGCGCTGTTTCAAGGAACACTCCAATGGAATCAGGCTGTTTTGCCATTTCTTTTTTCAATCCAAGATAACCTACGGCACCATGCGGTTCGGCAATATAGTTAGTTCTGCTATAAATATCCTTTATAGCTGCTTCTGTTTCGGTGTCTGTGTAACTGTAAGAAGAAAAGTCTTTTTCAAATTCTTTCAAATCGTTATGATACAATTCCTGGATACGGATGAAGTTACTCGGATTTCCAACATCCATAGCATTGGAAATAGTCGCAACTGATGGTTTAGGTTCATAACTGCCTTTTTCCAGAAATCTTGGAACCGTATCATTAGCGTTGGTAGAGGCTACGAAATGAGCTATAGGAAGTCCTAATCTTTTGGCCATAATTCCGGCACAGATGTTTCCGAAGTTGCCACTCGGACAGGAAAACACAATGGGTTTGTTGTATTTTTTTAATTGTTTGTAAGCAAAGAAAATATAGAACATCTGCGGCAACCAGCGGGCTATGTTTATGGAATTAGCAGAAGTTAGGTTTTTGTGTTTCAGGCTTTCGTCAAGGAATGCTTTTTTAACCATGTCCTGGCAATCATCAAAAACACCATTTACTTCCAGTGCTTTGATATTCTGGCCTAAAGTCGTCAGTTGACGTTCCTGTATATCACTAACTTTTCCCGAAGGATATAAAATGACTACTTCAACTCCTTTTACTCCTAAAAAACCACTGGCAACTGCACCTCCAGTATCTCCGGATGTAGCTACCAAAACAGTGTTTCTAATATCTTTATCTCTATTAAAATAGCCCAGGCATCTCGACATGAATCTTCCTCCAACGTCTTTAAACGCCATAGTTGGACCATGAAAAAGTTCCAGAGAAAAGACATTCTCTTCAACCGGAACACAGGGGAAATCAAAACATAAAGTTTCTTTGATGATGTGTTTTAATTCATTTTCAGGTATTTCTTCTCCAACAAATTGCTTTATAGCTTCAAATGCAATTTCTTCGTTGGAAAAATTCTCAATATTGGTAAAGAAAGAGTCGGGCAGGGTAGTGATGTTTTCAGGAAAATATAGGCCTCTATCTGGCGCTAAACCTTCTACAACGGCTTGTTCGAAACTAACTTTATGTGATTTATTATTTAGACTATAGTATTTCATAATTCGTAATTTCTAATTCGTAATTATCTTAGTCCCTTCTGCATTGACTTTCGAAATATGGATGTCAAAGGGAATACCTGTATTGGAATAAGTATTATCCATTTTTTTGGCAATAGTAATTGCGGAAGATTGTCCTTTACACAATGCAAATA
>CAMFLD010000363.1 GCA_945957245.1 uncultured Flavobacterium sp.
GCGGTGGATATGAAAACCGATACATTTCACAACACATTCTTTCCGGAATTGGACATCTTAACAAACTATTCCCAAATGATAGTCCGAAATACAAAAATATTGTTTCCAAAGGAATACCAAACCTTGACAACCAGTTTAAGAACTATTACAATAAACTCAAAAAATATGAGCGCCCATCAACTGCTGATTTAAATTATTTGTATACACGCAGTTTCTTCCTTAAGGAATACCCAGCAGGCAAAAAACTGGATTCAATAATTAAAGTTCAGCTCAATTACTGCAAAACGAACTGGCTTGACTATTCGCTCTATGAAAAAGGTTTGCTGGCTTTAATCATGAACCGTTATGACGAAAAGGATTTTGCCAAAAAAATAATTACTTCCCTCAAAGAATCTGTTTCTTCGAATGAGGAAATTGGAATGTACTGGATTAACAATTACAATGGATATTATTGGTATGAATCGCAGATTGAAACACAGGCATTATTAATTGAAGCATTTGCCGAAATTGACAACAATAAAGAAATGATTGATGCCATGAAAGTCTGGCTGATTAAAAACAAACAAACGAATAATTGGCCAACAACCAAATCAACAACCGAAGCTATTTACGCCTTGCTTAATTATGGCACTGACTGGACTTCTATCAGGGAAAATACCAAAATAAAAATTGGAGACGAAAAAATCCTAACCCGAAAACTTATGCAAAAGGAAGATGAAATGGATGCCGGATATCTGAAGTTAAGCTATGATGGAAAAGAAATTAATCCAAAAATGGGAACGATTAGTGTCGAAAACAAAACAAAAGTTCCGGGATTTGGAGGCGTTTACTGGCAATACTTTGAAACACTGGAACACATCAAAGTTGACACAACAAAAACCTTATCAATAGACAAAAAACTATTTAAAAAAGTAAAAAATTCCAAAGGAAATGATGAACTCATAGCATGGAATTCAGAACCATTAAAAGTAGGCGATTTAGTAACCGTTAGGATTATTATTAAAACCGATAATGATTTGGAATTTGTCCACTTAAAAGATTTAAGAGCTTCATGTCTTGAGCCTGTTGATGTGCTTTCAGGGTATAACTGGCATGACAATTTGAGTTATTACAAAAGCACTCGGGATGTTGCAACGAATTTCTTTTTTGACTATATAAAGAAAGGAACTTATGTTCTGGAATATGATCTTAGGGTAACCAACCTAGGGAGTTTTAACAGTGGAATATCAACATTGCAAAGTATGTATTCTCCTGAGTACGCAACGCATTCCTTAAACACAAAAATTACGGTAAGTCAATAAAAAAGCCGGCATCACAGCCGGCTTTTCAATTTTTATTTTGATTTAATTTACTAAAGTCATTTCATCCACAATATGCTTGGCTCCCGATAGCTTTTCGATAACCCAAAGCACATATCGAATATCTACGTTGATAGTGCGCTGTAGTTTTTTATCAAAAATAACATCTCCTGCCATGGCTTCTATATTTCCATCGAAAGCGATACCTATCATCTCCCCTTTTCCATTGATTACCGGCGAACCCGAATTCCCTCCGGTAATATCATTGTCCGTAAGAAAGTCAACATGAAGCGTACCGTCTTTATCGGCAAATCTTCCGTAATCTTTATTCTTAGCCATTTCAAGAACTTTAACCGGAAGATCAAACTCTTCATCTCCTTTTTTGTATTTTTTTACCTGTCCGTCAAGAGTAGTATAGTTGTTGATTTTGGCATCATTGCGTTTATCCGCAGGCAGAGCCCGTACTTTTCCATAAGTAAGACGAAGCGTTGAGTTTGCGTCCGGATATTTAATATCTCCAATTTTTGACACTCTTAATCCTTCCACCAGTAAGCGGAATGAAGCATCAAAATCGTTCTTAGCTTTTGCAATATCATCAGATTTTGCATTAAGATGTGCTGCTAAGTCAGTTGATAATGCATATAAAGGATCATTGTCAAGCAAGCCCTGACTTGGATATTCAATGAATGATTTTACTTTATCCAACGAAGAGAACATACTCAAATTGAAAGAAGCCTCAACAAAATCCTTAAATCCGTTAGGCTGACTTCCAAGTTTTACAATTGAAGGTGCTAGTGGATATCCTGTAGATTTTGAAGTATATAAATTCAATTCTGCTGTTAAAATGTCTTTTTCTGCCGGAAGATACGTATCCTTGAAAAACTGTTCTGCCGAATTAATTAGAGCTGATTTCATTGTGGCTCTTTTTGTAGCATCGGCTTTCACGTAAGCATCCAGTTGTCTCCCTAATGTTCTTGAAACATTACCTGTAGCACTGGTTCTGAATAATTGTTGAAGATAATTATCATGTCTCGACTTTTCATTAGTCATGCCATAATACTTATTGATGTTCGCAACAACATTCCCGTATTTTGCTTTATTTTCAGGTTTATTAGCCCAGGTATTGAATTTTGATTCCTGTAACGCTTTAGTTTTGGCTGTTTCAAATTTGGTTAAAGCATCAATCATTCCCTGACGGTTTTTCCAGTAGTTAGCTACATTGGCATATTTAGAAGCATAAACCAGATTCAGCGCTTCACTCTGATCCATGTATTTTTTCATATTATCCATACCAACTTTTGAGCCTTCAACCCAGGCAGGATAACCAAACTTCACATTTTGTTCAATTCCTCCAGCCGGCATCCAGCGATTGGTTCTTCCGGGATAACCTAATATCATGGCAAAATCTCCTTCTTTAACCCCTTTCATGCTAATTGGCAAATAGTGTTTTGGCTGTAGCGGGACATTGTTTGGAGAATAATCCGCCGGATTTCCATCTTTATCAGCATAAACCCTAAACATAGAGAAATCTCCGGTGTGGCGTGGCCATATCCAGTTGTCTGTATCACCTCCAAATTTACCGATGCTTTCAGGCGGAACACCTACTAGACGTACATCTTTATAATCCTGATAAACAAAATAGTAGTACTCATTTCCCTGAAAAAAAGATTTTACTGAAACGGTATATTTTCCTCCTTCATTATTTTCTTTTTCAATTAAAGCGATTTCGGCATTGATTGCTTTTTCACGGTCAGCCTCGCTCATAGAAGGATTAACTTTTGATAGGATTCTTTTGGAAACATCGTCCATTCGGATAAAGAAACGTACAAATAATGAAGTTTCCGGATGTTTTTCATCAGCCCTATTGGCTGCCCAGAAACCATTTTTAAGCAGGTTATTATCTGCTGTCGAAAGTTCGGCTACGGCATCATAACCGCAATGATGATTCGTTAATACCAAACCATCCTTAGAAACAATTTCTCCAGTACAGTTCCCGTTGAACTGAACTATGGCATCTTTAAGACTCTGGTGATTGATGCTGTAAATTTCTTCCGTGGTAAGCTGTAAACCTTCTTTTTGCATATCGCGGTGGTTCAGCCTTTCAATGTGCATTAGAAACCACATTCCTTCATTGGCATGTATGCTAACCGGTAACATCATGGCAATGACTAGGGATAAAATAATTTTTTTCATTTTTATAT
>CAMFLD010000364.1 GCA_945957245.1 uncultured Flavobacterium sp.
CGAACCGCTCCTTTAAAGAGTTTTACTAATTCAAAATTTAGAATTTATAATTTAAAATAACTGCATTTATTATTCCCATTCCAACGCTTTCTTCTTGATAATGTAGAAGAAGCCTACTAAAAGCAATAGCATAAAAACTACCATTTTAAGCATTCCGGCCAAGCCTAATGCCTTGAAATTAATTGCCCAGGGATACAGGAAAATAACTTCAACATCAAACAAAACAAATAATATGGCAACGACGAAATATTTTACAGAAAAAGGAATACGGGCATTACCGATTGATTCAATTCCGCATTCGAAGTTTTTATCTTTGTTTCTGGAGTGTCTTACCGGACCTAAAAAGTTAGAACCTATAATAGTTAAAACCACAAAACCTATGGCTAAACCAGCCTGCATGAGTATTGGTATATAATCTGATTGAGTAGACTGCATAGTACTAAAAATTAGTCGTAATTTAAATAGGCACAAATATACATCGCTTAATTTAATTCACAAAAATCAGGCGATAAAGGTTTGTTTTTTGAAGGGCAAAAAAGGCTATTTAAATTGATTTTAAATAAGAGATTTCAAAACATAAAAAAACGCTCCGAAAATCGGAGCGTGATTTCGTTTAGGCAATCAAAAAATACTATATATTACTCTTCGATAGTTACTACCTGAGCAGCCACTTTACCTTTTCTTCCTTCTTCTTCTTCGTAAGATACTTTATCACCTTCGTTTAGGCTTTCTACCTTAATTCCGGTAGCGTGTACGAAAATGTCTTTTCCGGTTTCACTGTCAGTAATAAAACCGTAACCTTTTGATTCGTTGAAAAATTTAACTGTTCCTGTGCGCATTGTATTGTAAAAAAATAATTAATAATGCTTCAAAGATATACTTATTTGCGACATGACAAGCATTTCATCGATAAAATATAAAAAAAATGTTAAGATTTTTTAATTCTTTTAAAAGATTGAAATAGAAATAGTTGCAACATCTTAAATTTAGACATAAAAAAAGCAACTGTTTTTGTATATTTTAACAGTTGCTCCTTAAATTTATGTGAATTTGATATAAATTACTTTAAATCTAATTTTATGCATAATTCTTGCAATTGTGCCTCATCAATGGTGGATGGAGCATCAATCATCACATCCCTTCCGGAATTGTTTTTAGGGAAAGCAATAAAATCCCTGATGGTTTCCTGGCCTCCCAAAATAGCAGTAAGCCTGTCCAATCCAAACGCAAGACCGCCATGTGGCGGAGCGCCAAACTGAAACGCATTCATCAGGAAGCCAAACTGTTCCTCGGCCTGCTCAGGAGTAAACCCTAAAAGGGAGAACATTCTGCTTTGCAGTTCTTTATCGTGTATTCTGATGGAGCCTCCGCCAATTTCATTTCCGTTCAAGACCATATCATAAGCATTTGCACGTACTTTTCCGGGTTCAGTTTCTATCAGTTTCATATCTTCCGGTTTTGGAGAGGTAAACGGATGATGCATCGCATGGTAGCGGCCGCTTTCTTCGTCCCATTCCAACAAAGGGAAATCCACTACCCATAACGGAGCAAATTCATCCGGTTTTCTTAACCCTAAACGGGTTGCCAATTCCATACGCAATGCGGATAACTGTGCTCGGGTTTTGTTTGCAGATCCTGAAAGCACAAAAATCATATCTCCCGCTTTAGCATTAGTAGCTTCAGCCCATTTTTTCAAATCTTCCTGATCGTAGAATTTATCAACTGATGATTTGAAACTTCCATCTTCCTCGCATTTTACATAAACCATTCCTGAGGCACCAATCTGGGGACGTTTCACCCAGTCAATAAGAGCATCAATCTCTTTTCTGGTGTAAGAAGCACAACCCGGAGCTGCAATTCCGACAACCAGTTCAGCCGAATTGAAAACACTAAAATCTTTATGTTGTGCCACAGCATTCAGTTCGCCAAACTTCATGTCAAAACGGATGTCCGGTTTGTCATTACCATAAGTTTTCATGGCATAATCATAGGTAATTCTCGGGAATTCGGCAACTTCAATTCCTTTAAGTTTTTTTAATAAATGTCTTGTAAGACCTTCAAAAACATTTAAAATATCTTCCTGTTCCACGAAGGCCATTTCGCAGTCAATCTGGGTAAACTCGGGTTGTCTGTCGGCACGTAAATCTTCGTCGCGGAAACATTTTACAATTTGAAAATATTTGTCCATACCGCCCACCATCAGTAATTGTTTGAAAGTTTGAGGCGATTGTGGCAGTGCGTAAAACTGTCCTTGGTTCATTCGGCTCGGAACCACAAAGTCACGGGCTCCTTCAGGAGTTGATTTGATCAGATAAGGTGTTTCTACTTCACAAAAATCAAGGTTGGACAGATAATTACGAACTTCCATAGTAACCTTGTGACGGAACACTAAAGCATTACGCACCGGGCTTCTTCGGATGTCAAGATAACGGTATTTCATTCGGATGTCTTCCCCGCCATCGGTTTCATCTTCAATAGTAAAAGGAGGAAGTAGGGCAGCATTAAGTATCGTAAGTTCTGAAACCAGAATTTCGATATCACCTGTAGCCATGTTGGCATTTTTGGACTCACGCTCAATAACGGTTCCTTTAACCTGAATAACAAACTCTCTTCCAAGCGATTTTGCTTTTTCGAAAACAGCTTTGTCGGTACGCTGCTCGTCAAAAATCAGTTGAGTAATTCCATAGCGGTCACGCAGATCAACCCAAATCATAAATCCTTTATCACGTGATTTCTGAACCCATCCGGCCAGCGTTACTTCCTTATTAATGTGGGTTGCGTTGAGCTCACCACAATTATGACTTCTGTACATTGAAATGAAATTTTTATTGATAATAATACGCCATTACGACGAATCAGGTGCAAAAGTAAAAAACTAAATCAATTACAGCAGTAAACTTCGCATCAAGTTTAACAAAACGTTAGGCAGGGTAAACCTAAAAACATTTATATTTGAAACTTAAAATTAAAAAACACAACTATATGAAAAAATTATTTGCCTCTCTGGCAATTGCTTTGTTTTCAACACTAGCCTTTGCTCAGGATAATATGGCATTCCAGGCTAAAATTGAAAATAAGAATGGTGATGTCCTTTACATAAAAGATGAAACCGGTAAAACAGTTCAGGAAATTAAACTGAACAAAAAAGGTATGTTTCAGGCACAGTTTGAAATCAAAGAGGGAATGTATCAGCTTTTTGATGGTGCAGAATATGCTGTGTTATTCCTGAAAAATGGTTTCGATTTGACCATGACTATGGATGCTGCCCAATTTGATGAAACCATAAAATTTGAAGGAAAAGGGGCCAAGGAAAATAATTTCCTTGCCGCTGAAACACTAGAAGAAGAGAAGGCTGGCTATGATAAGATGCTGACTTTGGATCAGGAAGCATTTACAAAAGCAGTGGATCAGAAAAAGAAGTCGGATTTTGATAAACTTACCAAAGCAGGTTTGGATCCTTATTTTGTTCAGATTCACAAAAAGGGCATCGAAGCA
>CAMFLD010000365.1 GCA_945957245.1 uncultured Flavobacterium sp.
TGACTTTAATGATTTTAAAGGTACAAGCCCAAACAAAAATCCTTTTTGATGCCACTAAAGCTGAAAGTTCAGGGAATGCCGACTGGGTTATTGATGCCGATTTACATAATTTAGGTTTTCCATCGGGACCGGCTGTGAGTGGTGCCGGAAGTGAATCGAATCCCCAAAGAATACCAACCCCGGCACAATCCACTATAACGGCAACTACTTCTGAAAGCTATTGGAACGGAGCATTATCTTATTGGGCTATAGATTGTGTAAAACAGGGATATGTGGTTGAAACGCTCCCTTATAATGGCCAAATTACTTATGGTTTAACTTCAAATGCTCAGGATTTGAGTAATTACAAAGTATTTGTAATAGATGAACCCAATATTTTGTTTTCAGATGCTGAAAAAACAGCTATAATCAGCTTTGTTCAGCATGGAGGAGGCTTATGTATTATTTCTGACCATACTATTTCTGACCGAAATAATGACGGAACCGATTCACCACAGATACTTAACGATTTACTGAACAACAATGCTGTCCTTAGCGACCCGTTTGGAATTGCCTTTGACTACAATGACATTTCTCAAACCTCATCCAATATAGCAAATCTTCCCACAAACCCAATCCTTCATGGATCTGCGGGAAACGTGACTCAGGTAAAATGGTCTGGGGGAACAACAATCAGTCTTAATACGGCTCAGAATAGCAGTGCGACCGGTCTTGTTTTTAAAACAGGTGCCTCGAACACCGGCACGACCAATATATTATGCGCTTCGGCTGTTTATCAGAGTGGAAAAGTAGTTGCTATAGGAGACAGCTCAATTGCTGATGATGGCACAGGCGATACCGGCGATACATTGTACGACGGCTACATAACCGATGCTAACGGTAATCATCAGAAATTATTAATGAATGCCATTATCTGGCTTGCTACACCAAATCCTCTTAGTGTAGCAACATCCGATTCTGTTGATGCAGGTTTTACAATTGCACCGAATCCCGTAGAAGCAAAAGAACTTAAATTCACCACGGCTAATTTGGGCAATGAAACTTTTGAGCTTACTATTTTTGATGCTTTAGGAAGAACGGTTAAATCGTTACAACTTTCATCTGATGCGATTTCGGTTCCTATCAGTGAGCTTAAGACCGGGATTTATTCCTGTAAAATATCCTGCGCTGACAAATCAAAAACTGTCCGTTTCATGGTTCCTTAAATTGTCATTAATAGTTTGGTAAAAACAGAAAAAGAAGGGAAATCATTTGGTTAACTGTTTAATAAAAAAGGCAGCTAATAAAAAATTATTGAGTTAATCTTCTACTAAACTATTAATCCGTTTTTTTCATGAAAAAGCTGTTTTTACTGTCTGCTTTATCCCTGTCGTTTATTCTTAATGCCCAACAGGTTACTCAAAAAGATACTTTGGTAAGTGATAACCTGAAATTCAATTACAAACAATTAATCATTCCATCAGTCCTGATTGGTTTTGGCGCTATTGGCTTAGGAAGTGATTATCTGAGGGATTTGAATTTAAATATCAGAGAAGAAGTGACGGAAGATATCGATAAAAAGCTTACTGTAGATGACTTTTCACAGTATGCCCCTGCCCTTTCGGTTTATGCCTTAAATTTGGCCGGAGTGCAGGGAAAACACAATTTTAGGGACAGAACGATACTACTGGGAACTTCATATTTAATGATGACCGGAACTGTAGTGGGATTAAAAATACTTACCAAAGAAGAAAGGCCAGACGGCAGTAACTTCCAGTCTTTTCCTTCCGGACATACTGCTACGGCTTTTGCAGGAGCTGAATTTTTATGGCAGGAATATAAAGATAAATCCGTTTGGTACGGAATTTCAGGGTATGTAGTCGCTGCCGGAACAGGCTTTTTTAGAATTTATAATAATAAACACTGGCTCACCGATGTAGCCGCCGGAGCCGGTATTGGAATCTTAACGACTAAAGTTGCTTATTGGATATTTCCTTTTGTTGACAATCATATCTTTAAATCTAAAAAAAATGGTATTACCGGAATGATAGCTCCATTTTATAACGGAAAACAGATGGGTATCGGAATGATACTTAATTTAAAGTAAGTCTTTCTTTTGGGAAACAACCAAAACTATCGCTTATTTTGATAAAAGACTGATAGATATATTTTGGTCACAATTAAAGATGTATTTTTACACAAACCTATTTTATATAGATGGAAAGTAATTTAATGCTTATCCTTACCGGATTTATTATTGGTTCTTTGGGAACATTAATTGGTGCCGGAGGCGGTTTTATATTAGTCCCTTTGTTGATTCTATTTTATCCCGAACTATCTCCGGAAACTATTACCGCTATTTCCATTGCTGTTGTAGCTGTAAATGCAATTTCAGGCTCCTTTGCTTATGCCAAATCAGGAAAAATTGATTACAAAGCCGGAGTAGTATTTGCCCTCTTTACCCTACCTGGTTCAATATTGGGTGTATTAACAGTCCGATATATTCCTAAGCAGGCGTTTAATTTGTTTTTCGGGATTTTGTTAATGATACTCTCCGGGTATCTTTTCTATAAGAACCGGAATAAAGTTCATCAGATGACAAAACAGATTAATCAGGAAGGGCTAAGACACAGTAAAATAATTGACAGGGAAGGAAACATTTATGAATATAGCTATAGCCTAAAAAAAGGGATAATTATCAGTATTCTTGTTGGATACCTATCTCCATTATTGGGAATAGGTGGTGGGATTATCCATGTACCCGCTATGGTCAACTGGCTTCAATTTCCGGTTTATATTGCTACGGCCACATCGCATTTTATACTTGCTATAATGGCTACAACTAGTGTAATTGTCCATGCTTTTCAAGGCACTTACAATGAACCCGGAATATTAAAAATGATTGTGTGCCTCGCTGTCGGAGTAGTACCCGGAGCACAATTAGGAGCTTACTTATCTCATAAAGTTAAAAGCCATGTTATAGTAAAATCTCTTGCTGTATGTCTGGCATTGGTTGCTGTAAGGATTTTATGGAAAGCTTTTTAGTTAGTCTTTAACACCTAGTTTGGTCAGGATATCTTCCATCAGGCACCATTTTGTAATCGATGATTGTAAAAGATTGCCTCCAACAAATGCGGTAAACCAGAGCCAATTTTGGTTTACATAAACCGAAAGCAAAAGACTGACTACTATAAAAGTCCCGGCAATTGCCCTGATAATTCTATTTTTCATAAGCAATTGATTAATTTGATTTTTCGATGTTTACTACTGCAATATGAATCTTTGAAACCGATTTTTGATTTTGATTAAATGAAGTAATCAGTTCAAATAATTGTTCTATATGTTCTGCAGGCATAAAAACATACAACAAAAGAGATTCTGTTTCGTTCATTTCCGATGCAAACCAATTGTTTTTAACGGCGTGGTGAGTACAATCACGGTAACCAGTAACACTCAGATAAGAGAAAGTATCTATTTTTGCCTGTTTGAGAATTAGCTTTATTGAAGATT
>CAMFLD010000366.1 GCA_945957245.1 uncultured Flavobacterium sp.
ATCGTCTGGCAACACACTGATTATTAGTGGATATACTATTAATAAGTATAATGCAATACTAATGAATCTGGACAATATTAATGATGCTTTCCGAGCTGTAGGGCTTACTGAGGCTGACGGCGTAATAGGAGCTGACATCCTTACCTCGGGGAAAGCAATAATTGATTATACAAATCTTATCCTGTATCTGAAAAAATAATAAATTGTTGGTGATTCTGGTTTTCAGTAACCTCTCTAAAAATTCCAATTTTGTTTAAGCAAGATTGGAATTTATTTTTGAAACCACTTGATCCACTGTAATCGTCCGCATAACATCTTCGTAACCGGTAACCTTTTTATTTCCGTAAACAGAGGTAGGCAATAAGGGAAACTTTCCTCTGTCAGATACTAAGCAGTTTTCAATAGGTTGATTAAATGGTGCAAATCCGGCGTAGGGATGAGTTGCTCCCCAAAGTGTAATGACTTTTGTACCAAGCATTGCTGCAATGTGGGCATTCCCTGAATCCATTGAAAGCATTACATCAAGATTGGATATCAGGTTCAGTTCCTGTGGCAATTTTAGTTTCCCGGCAACATTAACTATATTTTCCCTTTCACCTGCAAATGAATTCAGCATATCTATTTCCTTGTTTCCTCCACCAAAAAGAAATATTTTGTTCTTCGAATCGGAAGCCAGCTTATTAATAATTTCCTGCATCAAATCAAGAGGGTAAACTTTGCTTTCGTATTGTGAGAAAGGTGCAATGCCAATCCATTTCTTATTTAATTTTTCTCCTGTAACACTGAGGATTTCCGAATTTAATATCGCTTTTTGAGGAAATTCTGGTTTTGATAAATCGACATTCAGGCCTAATATTCCAAAGGTATCAACATGCCTTTGAACCATAGTTTTTACAGGTTTGAAAATCTTATTTTCAGCCCGGGTCAATGCTTTTTTATCTGCCCTTCCTTTGTCAGTAGCCGCTACTTTTTTACCGCTTAGGGCAAATAGATTTCTAACAATCTGAGAACGCAGCACGTTATGAAGGTCGGCAATAGCATCAACACCTAATTTTTTTAAATCGGAATATAGTTTTAAAAGCCCGAAAAATCCCTTGTGTCTTTGTTTTACATCAACAGCAAAAAAATTAACATTAGGAATTCCATCAAAAAAAGGGTTAAAAAACGGTCTTGAAACTACTGTAATTTTAAGATTCGGATTTTGTTCTGCCAAAGCCCTGATAACCGGAACCGTCATCGCAACGTCACCCATGGCTGACAATCGGATAACTGCTATATGTTGGATTGGTTTTGACAAATGTTCTGTTAATTGGTTGGTTTAAAAGCAAAATAACCGGACACTCTGCTTAAATAATGAAAACTATTTTTTATTTTGATACAATACCGGATTCAAGTCATCATCATTGTACATTTTCATCTGTTTGTACACTTTCATGAATTTGTCTCCGTTTTCGATATCGGTCAGTAAATCATCAATTGCTGTAGATAAATCGGTTCTTTGTTCCAATAGGATATTTAATTTTGCCTGACATTTATCCCTGTGCTCCTGAGAAGCTTCTGCACGGTTAGCTTCTTCATTCATGTGGTAGATTTTTAAAGCTAATATTGACAATCTGTCAATTGCCCAAGCCGGGCTTTCAGAATTGATTTTTGCCGTTGGTTTAACTTCTACCGAAGCATATTTCTGAAGAAAATAACTGTCAATGTATTCCACCATGTCTGTTCGCTCCTGATTGGAAGCATCAATCCTTCTTTTTAGGACCAATGCTGCTGCCGGATCAATCTGCGGGTCACGGATAATGTCTTCAAAATGCCATTGTACTGTATCAATCCAATTCTTGAAATAAAGCAAATGTTCTATCTGATCCTTTGGATACGGATTGCTTATAGGCTGGTCAACATTATCATGGATATGATAATCCCTGATGCTTTGTTCAAATATGGAATAGGCAAATTTTGAAAACATATTTTTATTTTTTTTTTAATTCAAACTTAGTTCCCTCTTCTACTTTGTAGATTTGGTGATAAATTCGACCAAAAGGTCTCGGGTGCAAAGATAGTTTTTTATATTTTTACCCAAACATACAAAATCCCACATTCATGCATATCCATAATATTTCGGAAAAGAGCAGCATCCTAAACCATTTTTTGGCTCAAATACGAGACGTAAATATTCAAAAAGACAGTATGCGCTTCAGGAAAAATATTGAACGTATTGGTGAAATCATGGCTTATGAGTTGAGTAAGACATTGGAATATAAAGATATTGCTGTACAGACTCCTTTAGGAATTAAAAATACTACAACTATTGCTGACCATGTGGTTTTATGTTCTATTCTCCGTGCCGGGCTTGCTTTGCATACCGGTTTTATGAATATCTTTGATAATGCCGAAAATGGTTTTGTTTCCGCCTACCGACATCATTATGATAACGATGACAAGTTTGATATTTTGGTCGAATACCAGGCTGCTCCTTCTTTTGAAAACAAAAACCTCATCCTGATAGACCCCATGTTGGCTACAGGTCAATCCATCGTAGCTGTTTTACATAAGCTGCATTTGGAACAAAAACCGAAAGAGATTCACATTGCCGTTGTCATTGCTGCGCCTGAAGGAATTGAATATCTTGAGAAAAACCTTCCCTCAAACTGTCATTTATGGATTGCCGCTATTGATGAGAAACTCAATGAGAAAAACTACATCGTTCCGGGTTTGGGTGATGCCGGTGATTTGGCTTATGGCAGTAAATTATAATTGGGTAAAAAAGCAAAGAAAACTTCCAATGCTAACAAGCAATAATACTATTTCCTGATACATCTGGCTTTGGGAATATTCTATATTGGTCGTTGCCATGACTGATATTGGCATAAAAGTAAATAGGAGCGTTGTATTGTTTTTTTCGGGCGAAATCAGGAAAATGGTTACCCCTATTAAAAACCCGAAAATCATTTTCTTATATGACGCCTGAAGAATCAAAGGTTTGTTGCTTAATGAAAAAATCATTGATAGTAAAAAATACAAAGCAACCACTACAAAAAAGGAAAGTGCTATATTTTGATAATTATTGGTAAAATAATCCAGTTCAAAATTGGTCTGGGTCTGGCTTATTATA
Source organism: uncultured Flavobacterium sp. (assembly GCA_945957245.1). Classification (GTDB taxonomy): domain Bacteria; phylum Bacteroidota; class Bacteroidia; order Flavobacteriales; family Flavobacteriaceae; genus Flavobacterium. The sequence continues at coordinate 3,113 of CAMFLD010000366.1, forward strand.
TGATTAATCCAGGATTGCTCAAAGGCTAAAGCCGAAACAAAGAAGATAACTCCCGTTGCGAAAAAAGCAACAAACGGCAGTAACCAATTTCTGTAATCTCTTGAAACATGGAAGAATATTGATATGTAAACCAAAATAATAAAGAGTATGCACCAAAAATGAAAAAGGCTGGCAATAAAAATCCACATGGAAGCATCAAATATTTTTTCTTTTGGCGCTTTAAGTGTCTGCAGTGATATTAATCTACGTATGGCTAACAGCAGAAAGAAATTAGCAAAAAGTAATGTTGAACTACTAAAAACACCAGGGAAAATAAGCAGAAAGAGCAGGAAAAATAGAATAGTATAGCTACTATCCTTTGTTAAATTATTC
>CAMFLD010000367.1 GCA_945957245.1 uncultured Flavobacterium sp.
TATGTACCCCGAAATTACAGGTGAGGCAAAGAAAAAGCAAGACCATAGTCAGCACGGTATGAATATGGACAATGACCCCAATCGTTACAATGCAAACGCTTTGGGAGATATTGTTACGCTGAACTATGCCATGCTCAAATCTCCATATAACACAACACTGCCAAAAGATGCTCCGGTAAAAGACATCAAATTTACCCTTACCGGAAATATGAACCGCTATGTATGGAGCATGGACAACAAGGTGCTTTCGGAAACGGATAAAATACCCGTGAAGAAAGGAGAAATACTGCGGATTACCATTTACAATAACTCTATGATGCGCCACCCCATGCACCTGCACGGATTTGATTTCAGGGTATTAAACGGCAAGGGCGAAAACGCACCTTTAAAGAATATCATTGATATTATGCCAATGGAAACTGATACGATAGAATTTGCAGCAAACACCGAGGGCGATTGGTTTTTTCACTGCCATATCCTGTACCACATGATGTCAGGTATGAACCGTGTGTTTGCCGTAGGTGATTATCAAAATCCTTATCTGCCGGATAAGGCAAAAGCCTACAAAGCATTACAAAGGGAAAGCAATATGCCACATTTCATGGCTCAAAATGATTTTGCTACCAATGGAAATGATGGGGAAGCAATGCTTCAAAATACGAGATGGAGCTTAGGCACGGAATGGCGTTTGGGCTACAACGATATGCACGGGTATGAGGTTGAAACTCATTTGGGAAGATACATTGGAAAAATGCAATGGTTTATGCCGTTTATTGGTTTTGACTGGCGTTACCGCAGAATGGGAATTGATGAACAAGAGAAGAATTTGTTTGGGCAAAAAAATGAGAAAGACAACAGAAGACAATTCAGTTTGGGATTTGTTTATACGCTTCCGATGCTGATAAACTTTCAGGCAGAAATGTACCACGATGGAATAGTGCGGTTACAGTTAATGAGAGAGGACATTCCTATATCAAAAAGGTTGCGTGCAGGGTTTATGGTAAATACCGATAAAGAATATATGGCAGAGCTTGGCTACATCTTTACCAAGAATATAAGCATCCGTACACATTATGATAGTGATATGGGATTTGGCATTGGACTTTCGTTGAACTATTAACAACAGTTCCGCTAATAATTGGATTAGTGGTTGTAGCGTATGCTATGACCCCTTTTTTCTGACAAAAAGTGTCTCCCTTATGCTCTTCACCGCCTTGTAACCATTCAATTTTTAGACTAAATTAAGAAAGACTAAAAATAATTGTTAGACAAGCCTAATTTTTTATTTAGATTTGTTTAAACATTTGTAGTTCGTTATGGGTAGAAAGCATTTAATTGTCTTGGGGATGATGGTGGTTATTATCTTCGGATTAGTTGCGTGTGAAAAGCTACTTCCAAGTGCACCGGCTGATGATAGTGTCCTTGACGGGCCTATTGAGGGGCTTACACCTGAACAATCTGTTCAGTTTCTGCGTGGTGATGTGGCTTTCAACGATGAAATTTTCACACCGGAAACAGGGCTTGGGCCTCTTTTTGTTGCAACATCGTGTGGTACTTGTCATGCTGGTGACGGCAAAGGTCATCCTTTCACAACATTAACAAGGTTTGGTCAGCGTGATAGTATTGGTAATCAATTTTTGCACTTAGGAGGTCCACAGCTTCAAAACAGAGCTATTTACAACTACCTTCCTGAAAACATTCCCGCAGGTGCAACATTCTCAAAGTTTACGCCGCCTGCCAATACCGGCTTAGGTTTGCTGGATGCAGTCACAGATACAGATTTGTTATTGCTTGCAGATCCCGATGATATAGATGGTGATGGAATATCGGGACGACCTAACTGGGTTGCTTTGCCTCTATATGCAACTACCAGACCTAACAGTATTATTCGGAATGGAAAATACATCGGCAGGTTTGGCAAAAAAGCCTCTACGTATGACTTGTTACAGCAAACGGCAACAGCATATAGTCAGGATATTGGCATTGCTTCCACTTATGAGCCATACGATACGTACCACGGACAGTTAATTGATCCCGAGGTTAGCAACCAAACAATAATAGATGTGGTTTTCTATCTGAAGACACTGAAAGCTCCTATACAACGAAATGCCGGCAATCCTGATGTAGTGGCAGGTAAAAACATTTTCACGCAAATCAGTTGCGGGAAATGCCACGTACCAGAAATGAAAACAGGAGCATCTACTATCAGTGCTTTATCCTTTAAAACCTTTGCGCCCTATACCGATATGTTATTACACGACATGGGGCCTGGCCTTGATGATGGTTATACAGAGGGAACTGCTGTTTCTTCGGAATGGAGAACTCCACCGTTATGGGGGATCGGGTTGTCAAAAAAATCACAAGGTGGTCAATATTTTTTATTGCATGATGGTAGAGCAAGAAGTATTGAAGAAGCTATTCTCTTGCATGGAGGCGAAGCGCAAAATAGTAAGATCAGTTACCAGGAACTCACTGCTACAGAAAAAGCCAAACTGATAAAATTTCTTGAATCCCTTTAATAAAATGGATAATGCAAAGAAGAGAATTTATTAAAAGTAGTTGCAATGCCTGTTTAGCTGGAGCTTTTGCCAGCTTATTGCCCTCATGTGGCGCAATCCATTACATTTCAGGAAACCTAAACCGTGATGGCATCTTAGTGGACATAGACGATTTCAAAGAAAGAAAGCGAGGAAAATCATCATGGCGCTCATACATCATCATACGCAACGAAGAATTGAAGTTTCCAATCTGTATCTATCGTTTCAGTGAAAACGATTATTCAGCACTATGGATGCAGTGTGCACACCAGGGAGCTGAAGTACAGGTTGCAGGAAGTTACTTGCAGTGTCCTGCACATGGAAGTGAATACAATAACAGAGGACAGGTAACCAATGGGCCTGCCACAACGAATTTACGCAGCTTTCCGGTGTCCGTTATAAACAACCAAATATTCATTGATCTTAGGAAAGTATGAAACGCATAATAGCTCTTCTTGTCTTTTATGTTCTACTTGTTCAGGTAGCTTTTGCGCAAATTGATCCTGAATTGTTACGGCGTGTCCCTGCAAAAGCCGATTCTTTGTCGTTAAACATGGATGCAGTCTATGATCGTCCATTCTTACAAATTGGAAAGACCCCGGTTGCATTAGGAGGATATGTAGAAGCCAACTACCAGTATTTGGGTGAGAACGGAATATCAGAGGGGCATCAATTTAAAATGCAGCGATTGACTTTGTTTGTAGCATCATCTATATCAAAAAGAATAAAATTCCTTACTGAAATTGAATTTGAAGATGGGACTAAAGAGATAAATATAGAGTTTGCCTCAGTTGACTTTGAGTTCGCTCCCTTATTGAATTTTCGTGGCGGAATAGTTATGAATCCCATAGGCGCATTTAATCAAAATCATGACGGGCCAAAGTGGGAATTTGTTGACCGGCCTATTTCTGCTACGCAAATGTTGCCAGCCACCTGGAGC
>CAMFLD010000368.1 GCA_945957245.1 uncultured Flavobacterium sp.
CCTAATGCATTGGCAGAACATTTTCACACCAGCAGGCAGGCAGTATCAAAACACATTAAGATTTTATCCGAATGCGAATTAGTCCGGCAGGAACAAATTGGACGTGAAATTTATTATAAACTGGAAGTAGACAAAATGAAAGAAATAGATAAATGGCTGGAGCAGTTCAGAAAAATTTGGGAAACAAAATTCAATCAACTTGATAACGTATTACTAACACTAAAAAACAAAAGAAATGAGAAGTAACTTATTATTCGATTTTACGGTCAACAAGGAAAACAATACCGTAAACGTAAAGCGGGAATTTGGCGCAGAACTGTCCTTAGTATGGGACGCATGGACAAAACCCGAAATCTTAGACCAATGGTGGGCACCAAAACCATGGAAAGCAGTAACAAAATCAATGGATTTCAGAGAAGGCGGAATGTGGTTATATTATATGCAGGGTCCGGAAGGTGAAAGACATTGGTGTAAAAATGACTATAAAAAAATTGATTTGCAGAAAAGCTTCAGCGGACTGGATGCATTTTGTGATGAAAACGGAACAATAAATACCGATATGCCACGCACCTTATGGACCAATACCTTTACATCAAATGAAGAAACGACAACTGTTACAATAGTTGCCCAATACGAAAGTCTGGAAGATTTGGAAAAAATAATAGCTATGGGCTTCAAAGAAGGATTTACTATGGCAATGGAAAATCTGGACGAATACTTCGCTTCACAAAAAAAATAAAACGATGGAATTTACATTAAACAAAGAAACCAAAACGGTAAACATCAAAAGAGCATTTGCTGCTGAATTGGATTTGGTTTGGGAAGCCTGGACAACTCCGGAAATTTTAGACCAATGGTGGGCACCACTGCCAATGGTCTCGAAAACCAAATCTATGGATTTTAAAGTGGGAGGCAAAAGACTCTATGCCATGATTACTCCCGAAGGACAGGAAAGATGGTCAACACAGGAGTATACTTCCATTAACCCTAAAACCAATTTCAAATTCCTCTCCACTTTTGTTGATAAGGATGGAAACGCCAATTCTGAGTTTTCAACTTCCGAATGGGATTTGAATTTCATCGACCAAAATGAATCAACACTGGTAGATATTTATATCAAACGGGACAACCTTGCCGAGTTGGAATTACTCATCGAAACAGGATTCAAAACAGGAATGGCTGCTGCCTTTGATAATTTGGAACAATATATCGAAGCTAAATTCAGGTTACGTCAACAAAACAAAACTGAAAATAAAGCCCGAGTAGTAACTTATTTAAATTTCCCCGGAAATACTGAAGAAGCGTTCCTGTTTTACAAATCAGTTTTCAAAACCGATTTCATCAATGGAATCCAAAGATTTGGCGATATTCCGCCCGATGCCAATCATCCGCCGGTAGCAGAAAGCATTAAGAAAATGGTATTGCACATAGAATTGCCTATTATCGGAAATCATGTTCTTATGGCAACCGATGCCCCACCTGAAATGGGTTTTACCCTCAACAGAGGAAACAACATGCACATCTGCCTTGAACCGGAAACCCGTGAAGAGGCCAAAAGGATTTTTGATGCACTTTCAGAAGGCGGAAACGTAACCATGCCTTTGGCAGATATGTTCTTCGGCGCTTATTTTGGAGAATTCTCGGATAAATTTGGCATTAACTGGATGATTAATGTAGTTACTAAAAATTAATACTGGATTTTTGTAAATTTATAATCTCAACCATAAAACCAATAACAATGAAAAAACACAAAATTATCTTTTGGGTAACAACAACCATTATTTTTTTAATGGAAGGCGTAATGACAGCCCTCACCTCACAAACAGAAATGGCCAAAGAAGGAATCAGACATTTGGGCTATCCGGAATATTTTGGCAATGCGCTTGTTGTTTTCAAAGTTCTCGGAGCATTAACATTGATTATACCAGCTGTCCCAAAAAGATTAAAAGAATGGGCTTATGCCGGATTTATTTTTGATTTTCTATTTGCCAGCATCAGTCATTTTGCCGTTGACGGAATCGGATTTGATGCCTTTATGCCTTTTATCTTTTTAGGTGTATTATTAGCTTCGTACAGCTCTTATCATAAATTAAATCCATAAAAATTGGACTTAAAATATTTTTTAAAAGCAGCTTCGGCTGCTTTTTTCATTGAAATGAAATCGATTATTTTTTTTACCTTTCGACCCCAACTTACAAAATATCAATTGACAAATAGTAATGAGAAATAAATTACCCAGTTTAAATGGATTACGGGCGATAAGCGTAATCATTATTATTATTCATCATTTTTTCATAAATACTCCGGCCTTAAGAAAAATAAACCAAAATGAGCAAATACGCCCATTCATCAATTTTATTCAGGATGGACATTTGGCAGTAAGTATCTTCTTTATTATCTCTGGATTTCTAATCACTTCATTGCTGATGAAAGAAGAAAATCAGACACAAACAATCTCACTCAAAAAATTCTACATCCGACGAACGCTCCGCATTTTTCCGGCTTATTACTTCCTGTTATTAGTATACTTTGGAATGCAGACGGTTGGAATGATACACATTTCGGGCGAGTCCTGGCTCACCGCTTTAACGTATACCAAGTATTTTAATTATCAAAACGACTGGTTTACCTGGCATGCCTGGACATTGAGTATTGAGGAACAATTTTACCTGTGCTGGCCTTTTATATTTTTGTTAGGAAATGTACCCAGAAAGACTTTTGCGTTTTTCTTAGTACTCATTGTTCCCTTGATTCGGCTTTACACCTACTATAATCCGGTGAGCTGGATAAGTGAATACACTATTTTCCTCAGAATAGATACCATTGGCTTAGGATGTCTTGCGGCACTTTATAAAGACCAAATAATCACATCAATAAATGAGAAATACTGGAAACCAATATTCTGGATTTGTATTGCCATTATATTGCTGATTCCTTTTGCTTATGTGATTACAGACCCATTCGGTCTAAGTACGATATGGATTGTAATCGGTACTGCGCATGGCACAATTGCCAACATTTCTATTGTAATGATTATACTCTACTCCATCTATTTTTCAAAAGGACTTTGGTTCAAATTCCTGAATACAAAAGCTATGGATTTTATCGGATTACTATCTTACAGCCTTTATTTGTGGCAACAATTATTTACGTACCATTCACACAGCTTTATCAGCATATTTCCAATCAACCTGATCCTGATTTTTTGCGCTGCCCTGTTCTCCTATTATGTAATAGAAAAACCTTTCCTCAAACTAAAGTCAAAGTTCGAGACCGCCAAAATTTCAAATTAAAACCATAATTGTCTTCTTTTAAGACATTTTGTCTTATTTCTTTTACCAAAAAAAGTGAATTTTAAGACATTTTGTCCTCTTTTCTGCATTGGAATATAAATTGTTCTACGTGGTGCACGGGCTGTCTCTTATACACATCTGACGCTGCCGACGATATGCAGTGGGTAGTTGT
>CAMFLD010000369.1 GCA_945957245.1 uncultured Flavobacterium sp.
GTGGAAATTGATAAATATGGTAATCGTACTGAAAACCGTTCCTGTAAAAAACATAGCGGTGTTCACCGGGAACATGTAGATAAATGGAGAAAAAACTGGTTACCGTTTAAATCCAAATTTTTACCCAAAGTCAAATTAATTTCAGAGGAATTTGAAATCCCACAATTGAACAAAACCCGCAGGGTTTGGGTTTTATTGCCCCATGATTATGATAGTTCTACAGAAAAGTATCCCGTGTTATACCTTCAGGATGCCCAAAACCTGTTCAATGAAAAGGCTAAATACGGTAACTGGGAAATTGACAAAAAGCTCGCTGTAATGGCGGAATACAATATTGGCAAAATCATCATCGTAGCAGTAGAACATGCTGAAAAAGAACGCATTAAAGAATACAATGTTGGCAACACCGTTCTTGGTAACGGTCAGGGGAAGAAGTACATACGTTTCCTGACAGAAACCTTAAAACCTTTTATAGATGCTAATTTTAGGACTAAAAAAGAACGGGAACATACCGGAATAGGCGGCAGCTCGATGGGAGGACTGGTGAGCATCTTCTCAGGAATCATGTATCCCGAAGTATTTGGAAAACTGATGATATTTTCGCCATCACTTTGGGTTGTGCCCAAAATCAAGTTGTCTTTTTTGGATATGGATGAACCACAGGATACCCGAATTTACCTTTATGCCGGGGGCGACGAAAGCGCTACTATGATAGATCATGTAAAAAACTTTAGAAAAAGACTCTTGAAAAAGGACGGCTATACAGATAAAATGAAAGTACGCCTGAGTATTAATATGGAAGGAAAGCATAACGAACTCTATTGGAGTGATGAATTTCCAAAGGCAATTGAATGGCTGTACTTTAGCAACAAAGAAGAATAAATTATGAAAACCAAACAAATACAAAACCTGGATAATTTTACCGGAACAATTTTGATTCCGGTTTTTGAAACTACTGCCAAAAGTATCGTACCTATAGAATATCATGGTGTTTCTGTGTACTCGCAGGTATTTTATGGAAAAAAAGACACTCATTATTTAGTTGAAAAATACGACTGTACCCATGTATTTATCGGACTTGGGAAAGATGTTGATTACAAAGCCTTAAAAACTATTTTCAGACGGATTAGTGCGAAACAAAAAGATGTTTTTAATAAAAATGTTGTCTTAGCTATTCCAGATGAATTCAATAATAATCAGGTGGAAGCAATGATTTCAGGTTTGATATTAGGAACCTACAATCTTGGGCATTTCAAAAAAACGGAAACCCATGCATTCCTGAAACCTGATTTTGAATTACAGTATCTGGCTAAATCTGATTTTTTGGAAACCATCGAAAGAGCTGTTAAGATTGCTAATGCACAATTGGAAACCTTTGCTTTGGTAGATTTGCCTCCAAACAGGGTTACGCCAAGATACCTCGCACATTGGGCTACTGAAACCGGAAAACGTAATGGTTTTGAAGTAACGGTTTTTGGAAAGGAAAAATCAGAGCATGTTGGACTTCATTCCTTCCTTTCGGTTGGAAAAGGAAGTGCTCAGGAGCCACAATTCATCATAATGGAATACAAACCCGTTGCTGCGAAAAAACATATTGGTTTGGTGGGTAAAGGCATCACTTTTGACACCGGAGGACTGAATATCAAAACAGCCGGAATGGTGCAGATGAAATGTGATATGGCCGGAGCAGCAGCCGTTCTAGGTGCTATGCAGTTGATTTCAGATTTAAAATTACCATTTCAGGTTACTGCTATTGTTCCCGCTTGTGAAAATTCAGTAGATGCGCATTCGTTTCTGCCAAGTGATGTAATCCAAAGTTATGCCGGACATTCTATTGAAATCATTGATACGGATGCCGAAGGAAGACTAATTCTGGCAGATGGATTGTCTTATCTTATCCGAAATTATAAACCTGAAATTGTACTCGACCTTGCTACTCTTACCGGTAGTGTTGTGGGAACCTTAGGGTATGAATGTGCAGGTCTTTTCACCAATAATGAAGGTTTATCCAAAAAGTTACAGGAATCTGGAAATGCAATTGGAGAACGTATGTGGCAGCTACCGCTTTGGGATGCTTACACACCTGATATTGAAAGCGAAATAGCCGATGTGAAAAACTATTCCGGCAAACCTGTAGCCGGAGCGATTTCGGCAGCAAAATTTTTGGAATTCTTTACAGACAAACACAATTCTTGGGCACATTTGGATATAGCAGGAGTAGCTTTCGGCGATTCTGAATTTGCTAAAACCAAGCACGCTACAGCTTATGGTGTACATCTTATTACTAACTTTATTGAAAATCTATAGGTATGGAAAGTCCAATCAAAAACTTTATTTGTGTTTCCAATTATTTTAAGGGAAATGATTTTTTAACCAACCTAAAAAAACAGGGAAACCGTGTTTACCTGATTACTTCTGAAAAGCTTCGTGATAAACCTTGGGCGGTAGATTATATAGATGAAATCTACTTCATGCCGGGTCAGGATACAGATTGGAATCTGGATGAGTTATTGGCCGGAGTTGGAAGCCTGATGCGTCATAAAAAGATTGATGGTATTGTAGCTTTGGATGATTTTGATGTCGAAAAGGCTGCTTTTTTGAGAGAAAATCTCAGAATTGACGGAATGGGACAAACCACAGGAAGATATTTTCGTGATAAACTGGCTATGCGAATGAAAGCCAAAGACGCCGGCATTCCTATACCAGCGTTCAGTTCGCTTTTCAATGATGACGAAATCAACCACTTCGCAGATACTGTTTCTCCACCTTGGGTACTTAAACCACGCTCTGAAGCTTCGGCTTCCGGAATTATGAAAGTATATAACAAAGAAGAATTATGGCACAGAATCCATGAATTGGGAGATAACAACCGATTGAAATATTTAGTAGAACAATTCAAGCCCGGAGCAGTGTATCATTGTGATGGATTGAATTGGAAAGGAAAGACCGTTTTCTCCATTACGTCGCAATATTTGGCTACACCAATGGAAATTTCCCAAGGAGGCGGCATTTTTAGAAGTGCCAACATTCCGTATGATTCTGAAGATGATAAGGAAATTCGTAAAATAAATGAGCAGGTATTAAAAGCCTTCGGAATGATGCATGGTGCCAATCATACCGAATTCATCAAATGTAATGATGATGGTAAAATCTATTTCCTCGAAACTGCTTCCCGGGTAGGAGGTGCGCACCTGGCCGAAATGGTTGAAGCTGCTTCCGGTGTCAATCTTTGGGGGGAATGGGCTAAGATTGAAGATTGTCTCGTTAAAGGAAAGGATTATAAACTGCCAAAAATCAAACAGGAGTTTGCCGGAATCGTATTGACCTTATCCAAATTTGAACATCCTGATTTGTCCGAGTTTGATGATGGAGAAGTTTGCTTCCGTGTTCCTTTGGAGTACCATGCCGGATTGATTGTAAAAAGTGATTCACATACCAGAGTAAGGGAATTGCTGGACAACTA
>CAMFLD010000370.1 GCA_945957245.1 uncultured Flavobacterium sp.
TAACATAATTAAATAAAGTCTGATTGGGAAATGAGGCAAACCCGTTTTCTCTGGTGCTCACCAGCACCGGATTGGCATCAATTCCGGCCATTCGAAGCATGGAAACCAACATTAGATTAATTTCGGCAACATTTCCAACTTTTTCGGCGTAGGCCACTTCCATTTTACGCTTAGGATAATAGCCATACCTTCCGTTCCAATTCATTCTGCCTTTTACAAAATCAAATATTTTTCTAATCAGTTCTTCCTGAGTTGGAGTACTATTTATGATAGACATTAAATCTGTTTTATAATACTGAAAATCTTTTATCCCGGAACTGAAATCTTTATCTTCATATATTGTTTTGGCTACAGCTTCCCATGTCGTGGCAATCTGTTTCGGCTCTTTATCCGGATAGCGAATGAGTTTTAGTTCATGTTCAATTTTGCCATAATAATTATTGATATTATTTACAAATTTTTCATCTTTAAGCGCAGGAATGTCAGAAGCCACATATTTAGTAATTAATTCATTTAAGGTTAATGTTCTGGCTACTTTAGAGTATTGCACGGAGCTTTCGAAAGACTGTGTCGTGGATTCCAATTTTTGCGTAATATCCATTTCAACATATCCTCTTCTGATGGCATTATAGATATAAAGTTCAGGGATACTGGTATTCAGTTCTGCGTAATTGACAGGAATTTCATATTGGTATTGAAACTCGGGAAGTATTGATATATTTTGGGATTTGAATTTATATTCCAGTTCTATGATAGAACCTTCCTTAACATTGGGAAAAGTAATGGATTTGGATCCCCAATTTTCATTGATTTGCTCTTTGAATTTACCTTCCCCTGTTACTTTGGTTTTAACGATCTTGTCGTTTTCCAGATTATAAGTGTAGCCACTTACCAAATCGACAGACTCATCTTCCAGTGTTTTATAGCCCGTGTAGTATGGTATTTTGAAATTGGCCCATTTTAAGCCTTCCTTTTTATAGATTTTTAGTTTTACCTGAAATGTTGTAGTAGAACTAAACCCATTTTCATCATTATAAAAAAACTTGATTTGGGCTTTCTTGAATATAAAAGCCGCAGGTGCTGAAGTATCCGTTTTATGTCTTGCTTCCTGCAATTCGGCTTTCGTTACCCTATTGAGTTCTATTTTTTGGGCAAATAAAGCTATCGGAAATAGTAATAATAAGAAAAATACAATTTTTGTTTTACTCATAATTATTATCCTTTCTTAAGTACAATTTTCTCGGTTTCTTTATCAACCGCTTCCTTAAAAAATGCTTTTAGTTCCCCATAATATTCTGAACCTATAATTGCCTGATTAATATCCATAGTATAAACCAATTGAATTTTATTACCACTGCTTGAAATCATATATTTTAAGCTTGCCAGATTATCGGGCATGGCTACCGCTTTGGCTTGTGGCAGTGTCTCGATTACATATCCATCGGGAATGGTAAGACTTATATTGTATTTATCCTGATTAGGGTAAACAAAATCAATTGGATACTCTCTTTCTTCCTGTTTGAAAGGATTTTCAGTAGTGGCTAGAAAAATTAATGGAGACAAATACATTTTATCCCCAATGATTTCGACAGAGTTAGAGGCAGTAAAATCATAATTTTCTACTATGGGCTGACTTAAATCGTCATTATTTTGGACATCATAAGTACCCACTTCCAGACCTTTGTATCTTTTTTCAAGTTTTTCAACGTAACTGTCTTTGTTTACTTTATTGTTATTTATTCGAAATATTAAAGCATTGTAATCAAAATACTGCCTTCTTATTTTTCCTGCGACTTCTCCTTTATCATTAATATTAGCCATTAAACTAATTACCTCTTTTGAAGTAGATTTTGGCATCAGGTCAATCTCTGCAGAACTTCCATCTTTTCTTATAAGTCTACCAAACCAATTTAGGTCGCGTATTGGCAATATATCAGGAATTGAATATTTATTGGTTGCATCTAACAGCACAACTTGGTTGTTTAGTTCGATCCCTGAAATAACATAATTAAAAGCTGTTCTACTTGGAAAAAGTGAAACTCCATTTGATCTGGTACTCACCAAAACCGGGTTAGCCTGAAAGCCCGCATAACGTAGCATAGCCGTCAACATTATATTGATCTCAGCTACATTTCCGGTTTTATCCTGATAGGCTTTCTTTACTCCAACATCACAACTGTAAGAATAAAATTCATTCCAATTCATCCTATTTTTAACATAGTTAAATATTGTAGCAATCTTTTCTTCCTGTGAGTTAATACCATTCAACAGTATATCTACATCTTTTTCAAAATATCCTGTTTTATTAAGTTCAGCTCCAAAGTTATCATTATCATAGATCTTTTTTGTAACTGTTTCCCAATTCGTAGAAAAGTCTTTAAAAGGTGTATCTGGAAAATGTATGGATGTAAGTTCGTGTTCTATACTTGAAGTATAGTTTTTAATATTGTTAACAAATGACTCATCTTTCAATGCGGGAATATTGTTTATTATATAGGTTGTTTTGTTTTCAAAATAGTTAAACTGTCCCGGAATAAAAGAATTATTATTAGCATAACCCATTTTTGCTCCATTAGCAACACTAACTGTCTTAGTGGTTTTTTCATTTACTACAGTTGGTACCAATGAACCTCTCATCATCGGTTTATATATATAATATTCAGGAATTATTGTTTTAAACTCACTATAAACTACTGGAATATCTAATTGGAAATACCAATTTTCAAGTGTCCCGAAATTATCTGAAGTTAGCGTATATTCATATTCAATTATTGAACCTTCTTTTACATTAGGCAGTGTTATTTTTTTTCTTCCCCAAAACTTGTTCACTTTTTCATCAAATTCACCATCACTCTTTAGTTTTGATTTGACAACTTTTCCGTCTACTAAATTATACGTTGCTGCATCCGAAAAAGACACTTTTTCCTTTGAGTTTCCTCCAATAAAATAGCTGACTGATTTATTAGCCCATTCATAACCTTCTTTTTTATAAATCTTGATTTTAGTTCTTACTTTAGTAACCATTTCAAATCCCTCATTGTTGGAGTAGTCAAAATATACCGTTCCAACATTAAAAAGAACTGCAGCTACCGCAGAAGTGTCAGCAGAAAATGAGTTTTCTTTTAATTCATCTACGGTAACTTTACCCAAATCATGTTTTTGAGAATATCCTATTACACTCAGAAATAAAATTGATGTTATAATTATTTTTTTCATGTTTGTTAAGCTTTAGTAATCACTATTTTTGAATTGTCTGTTTTTGCTATGGTTTCTCTAAATTTTCTATAATTTTCATATTTAGATTTATCAAAAAGGCCTTCCTTAATCACTAGTTTTCTTTTGCAGATTAGTTTATTTGGACTTATGGTATTGAATTCGATTTTGTAATAGCCAAACTCGGTTTCCTGCTCCAGTCCATTGGGTTTGGCTTCTATCACATATCCATTAGGAATTATAA
>CAMFLD010000371.1 GCA_945957245.1 uncultured Flavobacterium sp.
GCACTGCTCAAAGAATGGAAGCTGTATTGTAATCTGCTGAAAGAGAAACCTACGATCGCCGAAATCCATTTAGGAGGAGGAACACCCACTTTTTTCTCTCCTCAAAATCTGGAAACGCTTATTGATGGAATATTTTCTTCAGACCAAGATAAAACCCTATGTGAAATGAGTTTTGAAGGGCACCCAAACAACACCTCACGTGAGCATTTGGAGAAATTATTTGATTTGGGGTTCAGAAGGGTAAGTTTCGGTGTTCAGGATTATTCTGAAAAAGTACAGACAGCTATCAACAGAAAACAATCTTTTGCCGATGTAGCAAGAGTTACCAATTGGGCCAGGGAAATTGGATATACTTCAATTGGACACGATTTAATATTCGGCTTGCCGTTTCAGGAAATCGAAGATATTGTTGATACTATTGAAAAAACAAAAACATTGGCTCCGGACCGAATAGCTTTTTATAGTTATGCCCACGTTCCGTGGATAAAGGGCAATGGACAGCGGGGTTTCAAGGACGAAGATATCCCTAAAGACAACGAAAAGCGAATTCTATATGAAATCGGCAAAAACCTGCTGCTGCAATATGGATATGTTGAAATCGGAATGGATCATTTCGCACTGACTACCGATACGTTATATCTAGCTACTGAAAACCAAAAATTGCATCGTAATTTTATGGGATATAGTTCTTCGAAAACCAAAATCATGGTTGGACTGGGGGTATCTGCCATTGGAGACAGTTGGAACACCTTTGCTCAAAACATCAAAAACCTGGAGGATTACTACCAAATGCTGGAATGGAATGAACTGCCTTTGTTTAAAGGACATATTCTGACCCAGGAGGATTTAGTGATAAGACAACATATATTAAACCTGATGTGCACTTTTGAAACATCTTGGAGTGATGATAAAATGTATGTTCCGGAAATTCCGGAAATCCTTATTCAGCTTGAGGAAATGGAAAATGACGATTTGCTTGAAATCAAAGAGAATTCCATTAAAGTCACTTTAAAAGGAAGAGCATTTGTCCGCAATATCTGCATGGCTTTTGATTTGAGACTGAAGCGTCACAAACCCGAAGTACAGTTGTTTTCGATGACAGTTTAATTAAGACTTTCATATCAATAAAAAACCACGTTGCTAATATAACAACGTGGTTTTTACTTCTAAACAACTTAAATTTATTGAAATTACGTATGGCTTTCCAGCCTTGCAAATAGGGCATCTTTAAGATGCAATAGTTTCGCTTTTTTGGTGTGAATTAAATCATCTGAGCCCAGCTCAACACCCGAATTTAGCTTTCTGATTTCATGTTCCAGTACATCATATTCATCAAATAAATTTTTGAAATGTGGGTCATTCATTTTCAAATCGTGGATCTTGTTTCTGTATTCGGGGAATTCGTGTAATAAATCGTGGTTTTCCATTTTTATATGATATTTAGTTAATTAATGACAATTGGGCTGCGCTTTTACAAAAAGACTGGCAGCATTTGGTGAAATATAAGGGATGTCTAATCCCAAGCCACGGGCAATAAATAATATTCCGATAAAGACAATAGCATAGGGAATCACTTTTTGTATTTTGTTGCGTACCGGCACTGTTAATAGTCTTTGCAGATAAACTACACTGCTCATCAAAGGCATGGTACCTATTCCAAAAAATATCATATAAGCTACTGAGAAGGATAATGTTGGCATCGTCAAAGCACCAAAAACAGCTGCATATACCATTCCGCAGGGTAAAAATCCATTGAGCAGGCCAATGCTGAAAATTGATTTAAAAGACGATTTTGAAAACTGTTTTCCTAACTTGCTTTTAAGTTTTGTAATCAGCCTGAACATGGGCTTTGAAAAATTATATTTAGCCAAAATATTAGCTGGAAAAGCTACCATGACAATCATGAAGATTCCGGCAAAAATGGAAAGATATTGCTGAAATCCGGCTAGATAGAGACCACGGCCAATAATGCCAAACAACAAACCGATTACAGCGTAGGAGGAAACCCTTCCTAAATGGTAAGTTATAATCTGCAGTGCTTTCTTCTCAGGATTATGATGCGATACAGGAAGCATCATAGCTATTGGACCACACATTCCTATGCAATGCAGGCTGCTGATTAATCCCAGTATGAAAGCAGCATATAACATTTAGATATATAATTTTTGTTTGCTGATATAATCTTTCCCCTTATAATTCCATGATAAAGTAAGGTCCCAGTTGCCGCCTGCAAAATCCGCTTTAGGTATGAGCATAATGGAGTTAGACAATTGAATTGGGAATTCAAAGTCCAGTTTTTTGGCAGACGGCCTGTAAAGGGACACTTTTCCTTTTATTTCATTGGCCGAGAATGATTTCGGATAAGTAATTACAACTCCTTGATTGCTAATGGTTATTTGAGGTTTCTCTTTTAAATCGGCGGCATTCTGTATTTTGGCCAATTCATCATTATAATTAGCATCATGCTTGTAATATTCTTCTACTACAAGTTCGTTGTCGTATTTAGGATTGCTCTGTACCTTGAATACAAAATAAAGTATAAACCCCATAAACAATGCAAAAGCGACTACAATTGATTTTCCCCAGTTCAGTTTCATATCTTTTATTATTTTATTTAACAAATAATTCTCCTTTTTTAATCTAAAAAGTAAAGCGGTTTCTAATCGAAAGTCCTTGGACTTAAGAAATTAGTGCTGGTAGTTTCAATAAGATGATTTCCGTTATAAACACCAATCTTAATTTTCGTTTTATCATTTTCGAGCAAATATTTGCTTATTTCTATGAATAATGTTCCCTGTGAAATCCCCTGTGCTTTTATTGCAAAATGTGCTCTGCCAACAGATTTGATTGTTCCTTTTTGTGAAATTAATTCAAAATGAATATCCTTAAAATCTCTTACTGTTTTATTGACTATTTTATAGGTATAAATATTACTGATATTATCGCCCTTGTGTTGGTATAACTGACCGGGTAAACGAAGTATATCAGTCTGGATGTCCTTCCTTAAAAATAATAGCCCGGAAAGTACGCCAATTAAGATAACCAAAACAGCAGTATACCCCTTCATCCTTGCTGTAAAACGGAACGGAGCTTTTTTCTCTATTTCATCTTCAGAAGCATATCGGATAAGACCTTTAGGCAATCCTACATTTTTCATTATTGTATCACATTCATCGATACAGGCTGTGCAATTGGTGCATTCAAGCTGTGTTCCGTTACGAATATCTATTCCCATAGGACATACATGAACACATTGCATGCAATCGATACAGTCACCTTTTCCGGTTAGTGATCGGTCTTCTTTTTTATTGAACTTGGCTCTTCCTTCTTCTTTTTCTCCTCTGACAAAGTCATAGGCAACATTTATTGATTTATTGTCTAAAAGTACGCCCTGTAATCTTCCGTAAGGGCAGACAATGATGCAGACCTGTTCGCGGAA
>CAMFLD010000372.1 GCA_945957245.1 uncultured Flavobacterium sp.
GGATAGAGGAGAAGAACAAAAACAATTATCAAAGGAATTTGTAAGAAGGTGGCTTATTGAAAACGGATTCCAGGGAAAAGAAGGACAGCATATTCCAAATATGACCGATGAATACATTGAAAGTGTATCAGAGAGGTATATTGAATTATATGAAAACATC
The DNA here is from genome assembly GCA_945957245.1 of uncultured Flavobacterium sp. Lineage (GTDB taxonomy): Bacteria > Bacteroidota > Bacteroidia > Flavobacteriales > Flavobacteriaceae > Flavobacterium. The sequence goes on from CAMFLD010000372.1 coordinate 161, forward strand.
ATTGGGGATAAATTTGTCAAGGCTGATATTTCAGCTATAAATCAACGAATCGAAAAAAATGTTACTGATTTTCTCAGTAAATTATAGACCGTGCAAACTATATCAATAAAAGATAAATTACTGGAAACCATCCCAAAACGGGATGGTTTTTTTGTTTTGTAAATGCTTCAGGATTAGACGATTTGTTAAATTAATGTTATAATTCTTTACAGGCTGTAACGAATTGTGGTGTAAGAAGTCTTATCGATAATCATTAATTATAAAAATCATCATCATGAAAAAAACAATCATTATCTTAGGAGTAGCTCTTGTAGGTTTTACCAATTTAGCAGGAGCAAGTACAGTTTCAAGAGCAGTAACTTCAACTGCAATTGCCAATTACAGTAATTCGCCTTTATGCAATGCAATCCTTAAAGGAGATTTAGATGCAGTTAAAAAGTTTGTAGAATATGGAGCAGACGTAAATGAAAAATCAAACGGTTTAACACCATTAATGTTTGCAGCACGTTACAACAAAATTGAAATCCTTAAATATTTGTTGGAGAAAGGTGCAGACAAAGACGTTAAAGATGATAAAGGATATACTGCAATCAAATATGCGGAAAATTCTAAATCTGCTGAAGCAGTAGCCTTCTTGAAACAAGCTTAACAAACTCCTGGAAAAAGCACCGTTTATCTTGATGAGCGGTGCTTTTTTATTTCAACCATTTATCAACCCCAGTAAAATCATTCAAAATGTTAATTTATTGTTAAATTTAAGTACTATGTAAAACAAGGTATCTGTTTTTAGCCATATATTTGCATAGGATATTAATCCAATAATCATCATTAATCAAAATAAATCATCATCATGAAAACATCAATTATCTTTTTAGGACTTGTAGCATTAAGCTTTACTAATGCAAATGCAGCTACTAATTTTAAATCACAGGATTTAAACCAACAGGAATCAGCCACAGTATATGTGGATAGTACCAACGAACAAAATCAATTGGTTTTGAACAGTCAGGAAGTTATAGAAAGCACTCCTAATTATACTGATGCAGACACTTTGGTTTTTAGCCCAAGCTCTGTAGTAAAATCATCTTATTTGAAAACAATGGAAGATGAGGTTGCCGAAAACAAACAAATCATTGACAGTAGAGAAGAAATTTATCAACCACTTTCAATAGGGTATACAACAACTGACCGTATCACTGAGAATAACCAAATTATTGAAAGTAACGTTTCAAACGAAGCAGCACCTCTTGATTTCAAAAAAATTAACCGCAAAGTTAGACCTGCTGTAATAAGCAGCGCTATCAAAGCAAAAAGTTTAAAATTATAAGTTTAGGTTGATTGCTTTTACAGTAATGTGAAAGTAAGAAAAGCATCCGCGCCAACGGATGCTTTTTGTTTTTTATTTAAAATAAGAAAAAGTGTCATTATTTTCAATCTTGAGCAAGCTTTCATAAATAAGCTTAATCACATTTTCTACATCCTCCCGATGAACCATTTCAACAGTAGTATGCATATAACGTAACGGTAATGAAATCAACGCCGAAGGAACACCACCATTACTGTAGGCAAAAGCATCGGTATCCGTTCCGGTAGCTCTGGAAGTGGCATGGCGCTGAAAAGGAATCTTATTGGTTTCAGCAGTCTCAACAATAAGGTCTCTTAGCGTATTATGAACAGCCGGAGCATAAGCAATAACAGGTCCTTTCCCCATTTGTAAATCACCTTCAATCTTCTTTTCAATCATAGGAGTTGAAGTGTCGTGGCAGACATCCGTTATAATAGCTACATTAGGCTTAATAGTATTCGTAATCATTTCAGCACCTCTAAGACCAATCTCTTCCTGAACGGAATTTGTTATATAAAGCCCAAAAGGAAGTTTCTTTTTATTTTCCTTCAATAAACGGGCAACCTCTGCAATCATAAAGCCACCCATACGATTGTCAATAGCACGGCAAACAAATTTGTTGCCATTCAAAACCATGAATTCATCAGGGTAGGTGATAACACAACCAACATGTACGCCCAAAGCTTCTACTTCCTCCTTAGTAGAACAGCCACAATCAATAAATATATTGTGTAACGTCGCCGATTCTTCTTTTCCGCGATTACGGGTATGGATGGCGGGCCAACCAAAGACACCCTTTACAATCCCTTTTTTGGTATGAATGTTAACCCTTTTTGATGGAGCAATCTGATGATCTGAACCTCCATTTCTTATTACATATATAAGACCATTGTCTGTAATATAATTGACATACCACGAAATCTCATCCGAATGCCCTTCTATTACAACCCTGTATTCAGCCTCCGGATTGATTACACCTACAGCTGTTCCATAAGTATCCGTAATAAAGGTATCCACATACGGTTTGAGATAATCCATCCAGATTTTCTGACCGCCAGATTCATATCCCGTTGGAGAGGCATTGTTTAAATAGGTTTCTAAAAAAGCAAGCGATGATTTAGTTAGTATAGATTTTGAAGCCATAAAATATTTTTTTTTTGCTAAAATATGAATTTGGCATTAGAGTTGTTAAGGATATTATATAATTTTACCTAACAATAGTTCACAATGAAAAACCTGCCATTCTTACTTTTAGTTTTCGTTATTTCGCTAACCGCACAAGCTCAGGTTACAACAGAACCTGTAGTAAAAAAAGAAGTCATAAACGCCGATGGCGATACAATTGTACCGCTTGAAGAAGTTATTGTCTATAAGCGAAAATTCAGCGCCGCAGAATTAAAAGATTTCCAGATACTCCAAAACAGAGTTTATAAAGTTTACCCATTTGCAAGGGTCGCAGCAGAAAGACTGATGACCATGAACAAGAACATGGATAAAATGCAAACCAACAAAGAGAAAAAGAAATACTTCAAAATCGTAGAAGATTATATGGAAAATGAATTTACGGCCCAATTAAAAAAGCTTTCCAGAAAACAAGGGCAGATACTCGTAAAGCTCATCCATCGTCAAACCGGATACAGTACCTACGAACTTATAAAGAACTATAAAAGTGGATGGAAAGCCTTCTGGTCGAACAATACAGCCCGGTTGTTTGATATCAACCTTAAAACAAAATATGCCCCTTACGAAGTCAATGAAGACTTCCTTATAGAAACAATATTGGATAGGGCGTTCCTCAGAGGCAGGTTAGTGCCTCAACAGCCAGCCAATCCTGTAGATATTGACGACCTCTACAAATTTTGGGAGAAAAAATCCAAGGAACTTCAGAAATAATACTATATATAAGTATAATTTTTAGCAGCACAGCTAAAAAT
>CAMFLD010000373.1 GCA_945957245.1 uncultured Flavobacterium sp.
AAATACAATCTGGCAAATAAAAAAAATATTGAAAGTAAAAAAGAAAAAAAATATCCACCCTCTTCAAATATAGTTATTCCACTTGAAATTAAAATTATAGAAGCAGCTGATAAAGAAAAAAAATTAATAGAAAGAATTATTGGCTTTACTGATTTTGATTGGGATTTTGAAGTAGCAAAATACTACGGTTCTTGTTCTCAGGCAGTAGAATTTAGCTTATTTGATGAAGTAATTTGTGATTTACTTTTAGTTGAAAAAATGTCTGCTGTAAAAATGGGTAGTATTCTTGGTTTGGATATTGAAAAAGATCCTGCTGAAAGAGAAATATTAATGAAAGCGATAAAAGAGCTGAAAATGGATGAAATGATTGATGGAGATGAAAGTATTTATTGGCTTACAGATACAGGAAAAGAATATGCTAAAAACGGAGTAAAGTTTTCTACTTTTTCAAAGACTTTTGAATTGTATTTTGACCTTACTTCGGGTTTAATTAATAATGTTAAAGATATTTTCAGTAATTTGAAAAGTGAAAAATCAGTAAATCAATTAATTAATATACCAAAAGGGTTAGATGAAATAAAAAAAATAGCAGAAGTTCAAGCTCCGGAAATTCATTTTCCCAAAAATAATTATTTGTTACAAAGTGCGGACTATGTTAGCTCTGATTGTTTTAAAGCAAAGTTATGGGTTATATTACTAGAAAATTTTAGAGATAATTCACTTCGTACTCTTGTATTTGATGAAAAACAAAATGTCATTTTAGAATCTTTGTCTGTAGCATTAGATAAAAATGAGGATATTAAAGTAAAATTATTTGAAAAACTTATTAAAGTTGATGAAGAAATTGAATTCACAAACGATGAAAAAGAAACTGAGCAGATAGAAATTGAACAAATATTAATTCACAAACAAGAAGAAATTGAAGATGCAATTGATAAACAGGATGTATTTAAAATAAAGGAAATTGAGAAAACTATCGTTTCCATTAAGCGTCATTTTAATTCCATAGAATTCGAAATTGAATTAAAACGTTTATTTGATGAAACGGTTAGTGACTTATGGATTATCAGTCCTTGGATAAGGAATGCCACTTTTAAAAGAATTCCATTTATCGAAAATTATTTAAAAAAAGGAGGAAGAGTTTTTGTCGCTTATTCTGAACCTGAAGGTGAAGGGCAAGTAATGGCGCTTGAAGAACCTTTAAGCAAATTACTTGATTTAGAAAAGCGATATCAAAATTTTTATATCCATCAGTTACCGGCATTCCATTATAAAAATGTTTGGTTAAGATTTGAAGATGGGAAAGATTTATATTATTCAGGAAGTTTTAACATTCTGTCTTTTTTTATAAGTCAAAAACAACAAAAGATACGACAAGAGAAAATGACAAGAATGGATTGGGATTCTGAAATTGAAAATGAATACCAAGAAGTTTTCAAACAGTTTGGTTTAAAATATGTAAATAAGACAATTGATGAATTCAATGAAATTTGTCTAAATAGGCCAGCTATAGTTGATAGAGCTTATTTACAAAAGTTAAAGACTATAGATTACCTTAAATTAAAACCATTTATCAATAAAAATATTGAAAAATTTGATTTGGCTTTAGAAGAACTTGAAGATACTAAACAATTAAATATTGATTATTATCGTAAAATTTTCTTTGAAATAGAATTTGAGAAATACAAACTTAATATTGAAAAACTTTCAAAAGAAATAATATCACCGAACAAAAAAGCAGCAATGCAACACGAAGTAGAGAAATTAAAAGAAGAATTCGAAGATATAATTGATTATCAAAATGGTTTTTTTGATGTTTTAATAAAGTCTGTAAAAGATTTAAAAACATTTAATATTAGTAATAGTGCCAATAATGGCAAAATAAAAAGAAGATAATCATTTCATGTTTCGAATCTTCAATATTTGTAAAAAAATCCTGAGATAACCAATAAGGAAGTATTGGTTAATGCCTGTGCTCTGAACTTTATTGGATGACACAAAATAACGGAAGGTACTTTGGATTTAGATTGAAGAGAAAACAATTCCGATCTGGCCACTTGAAATCAATTTACGAAATTTTATATATTGAGAATACATACTAAAGTTATTCTGATTTTGTAGCAACATCTATTGCAACATCAATTGCAACACTATGCAAACGCCATTGCAAACCCTAACTACCCAATTCACTACTTTTCAATACTAGTAACTTTAAATTAACGCAACTCCAACGCTTCCATTGCAGCATTTGCAACCTAAAATCAACGCCAATTGCAATAGCGTTGCAATTGATGTTGCATTGACGTTGCAAAATGCTGGATAATCTTCTGGAAGCTCTTAAATGCTTCGAAATCCTCGGCAAAGCTCGGGTAATGCTATTTCCTTTTTTAGTATCATACGACATTTGTCGCAGTATCTTTTGCAATTGCCATGCAACATTACTTGCAATAGTATTGCATAAGCGGTCAAAAGTGAGATAATGTGGCAGAATCCGGCCTAATGTGGCAGAATCCGGTTTTGCATGTTTATTACTCATTTATATTTGAATGAGATTTAAAATGGTATTGTGAGATACGAAATCAATATAAAAGTGGAGCATAGTCCAACTTAGTCCCACTTAGTAAAGTTTAGTCCGGCAAAGTACTGCTTAGTCCGTAGCTGAGAATTTATCTCTTTTTACATTTATCTCTGTGTAGAACTAAAACTAGTTGGCAACAACTAAAGTTAATTACCATCAAATAGTAACAAATAGCCTTAAATAAAGAGCTTAAAAATCTGTTCAAAGAAATTTGATTTTATTGACAGATTAAACATCATCAAATCTATTAATTCAATAAATCAGTAGAGAGGTAATTAATTGATTTTGCAATGGTTTGAAAAGTACTTGCAATGAGAGCAGAAGAAGTATATAATATCGCTATCCATCTTCCTGAAAAGGAACTGGAAAGGTTATATACTTTATTAGAAAAGAGGGTTTGCAATGCTAAGAAGGTATATTGCAAACCCACTAAAAAGAAATTGATTACGGATGAAGAGGCGAGGAGGTACCTTTTGAAAACTGTTTTTAAGAAAAATACTTATTCATAGGAGATGCCAAGACTATCCAGTTCTTTTGTATTTATTTCCGGGAATCTTTTTGGGTTTTTGATCATTTTGATTAGGGCTAAGCTGCCCGTTTTTTTGGCATCTTTTTTACTCCTAAAAGCAAAGTTTCCATTAACAGCAGGAATGTTTTGCTGTATAATTATGATTTTCTTCTGATATTTGATTTTATAACCCCAACCTACAGGTTGATGAAAAACGATAACTTCATTGACACAGCATTTACAGCTCGAAAAAAAGATAATCAAACTAAGGAACAATAATCTTTTTCGAAAAACTTTTTTCATAGACTGTAAAATTAATAATATAGATGCAATCAGTAAGTTGATGT
>CAMFLD010000374.1 GCA_945957245.1 uncultured Flavobacterium sp.
ATCACAAACCTGCATAAAAACACCAATAAATCGTTCTCGGAAACCATGAAGGAAATGAACTTTTATGTAAATCCAAGAACAAACCAAAAAGCACCATTATTGTCAGATGAAGTATACGAAGCCATTATGGCTAATGCCGAATATCTGAATTCGCATATTATCTATAACCGAGATTTTAACTACGATTACTTTGGGTTCAAAACCTTAGAACGTTCGTATCTGTTGAAAATCAACGGAAAAATTGTAGAACGACCACAACACATGCTGATGCGTGTGGCTGTAGGTATCCACCTAAACGATATGGAAGCGGTGATAGAGACTTACGACCTGATGTCGAAAAAGTTCTTTACACATGCTACACCAACGTTATTCAACGCCGGAACACCAAAACCACAAATGTCTTCATGCTTCCTGTTAACCATGAAGGATGACAGTATTGATGGAATTTACGATACATTAAAAAACACCGCTAAAATTTCACAATCAGCCGGAGGAATCGGATTATCTATTCACAATATACGTGCGACAGGTTCGTATATTAGAGGAACCAATGGAACTTCAAATGGTATTGTTCCGATGCTGAGAGTGTTTAATGATACAGCCAGATATGTAGATCAGGGCGGAGGAAAACGTAAAGGAAGTTTTGCCATTTATATTGAAACATGGCATGCGGATATCTTTGATTTCCTTGATCTGAAAAAGAACCACGGTAAAGAAGAAATGCGTGCCCGTGACTTGTTTTACGCTATGTGGACCTCGGATTTGTTCATGAAACGTGTGGAGGAAGATGCCAATTGGACTTTAATGTGTCCAAATGAATGCCCGGGCTTATATGATGTTTACGGAGAAGAATTTGAAGCATTATATACTTCTTATGAAGCGCAAAACAGAGGACGTAAAACGGTTAAGGCTCGTGAGCTTTGGGAGAAAATCCTCGAGTCACAAATCGAAACCGGTACGCCTTATATGCTATACAAAGATGCGGCCAACCGTAAATCCAACCAAAAAAATCTGGGAACGATTCGTTCATCTAACTTGTGTACCGAAATTATGGAGTACACTTCTGAAGATGAAATTGCAGTATGTAATTTGGCCTCCATTTCCCTGCCAATGTTTGTGGAAGACGGTAAATTCAATCACGAATTGTTATATAATGTGACCAAACGTGTGACCCGCAACCTGAATAAAGTAATCGACCGTAATTACTATCCGGTGAAAGAGGCTGAGAATTCTAATCTTCGTCACCGTCCGGTGGGTCTTGGAGTACAAGGTTTAGCCGATGCTTTTATCCTGTTGAGAATGCCTTTTACCAGCGACGAAGCAAAGCAATTAAATCAGGAAATATTTGAAACAATGTATTTTGCCGCTGTAACCGCTTCTATGGAAATGGCAAAAGAAGAAGGTCCTTACTCAACATTTAAAGGGTCTCCAATCTCTGAAGGTTTATTCCAACATAATTTATGGAATATTAAAGATGAAGAACTTTCAGGGCGTTGGGACTGGGGTAAATTGAGAAAAGAGGTGATGAAACACGGAGTACGTAACTCATTATTAATGGCACCAATGCCAACAGCTTCTACGTCACAAATCTTAGGAAACAACGAAGCTTTTGAACCGTACACGTCTAATATCTACACCCGTCGTGTATTATCAGGGGAATTCATTGTGGTGAACAAACACCTTTTAGAAGACTTGGTAAAACGTGGTTTATGGAATGAAGAACTGAAACAGGAAATCATGCGTCACAACGGTTCGGTGCAAAACATTGACCGCATTCCGGCTGATTTGAAAGAATTATACAAAACAGTTTGGGAAATGTCTATGAAAGATATTATCGATATGTCACGTCACAGAGGCTATTTCATTGACCAATCACAATCTTTGAACCTGTTTATGCAGGATGCTAATTATGCAAAATTGACATCGATGCACTTTTATGCCTGGAAAAGCGGCTTAAAAACAGGTATGTATTATCTAAGAACCAAAGCAGCAGTTGATGCTATTAAGTTCACACTTAGCAATGAGAAAAAAGCAGAACCTACTGTGAATGTAGCAGAACCGGTTGCTGTTGAAGTGGTAGCGCCTACAGAAAATGGTGAAATGACCGCCGAGGATTTTGCCGCAATGATAGAACGTGCCCGTAACGCAGGTCCGGATGACTGCGAAATGTGCGGTTCATAAAAAAGGAAATAATACTCGAATAATAATTGGAAAGCAGCTGTCGGAAGATGGCTGTTTTTTTTGTATTTTTAGAAACTCTTTTCCAAAGAGTAAAGCCAATGGGAAAGTTAAATAAAATGCTATGTCAAAAGAAAAAAAAGGAATTTATACCGGTAAAATCGAAAAAGATGAAAAGGGGAATTATTTCTGTGGTGAATACCTGCTCGATTATAAATATACCGAAGCTAATTTTAAGATTGGAGATATAATCAATATCAAAAGTGTTATTGCAAACCCAAGTGATATCAGTTATAATCAATATCCAAAAAAATCGAGTAATTTCTTTTTGGCAAACAAAAAACCATAATGCAAGTGAATACCCAAAGGCAATTCCAGGTTACTGAAGATATTTTGGCTACCCCACAACAAAGAATGCTTCATTTAATATTGGATAACATAGCACAAATGTTCCTGTATGTAATTGTTTTTCTTGTTGCCAATGAGATAGCGGAGGCGAATGGGAATAAAGATTTTATTTCAGGCTATTTGAAAAATGATATTCTGCAGTACACATTCTATACTTTTGTGACCTTGTTTTATTACAATGTTTTCGAAATATTTACCGGACAAACATTTGGTAAATTAGTAACGCAGACGGTAGTGGTTACTGAAAATGGAGAAAAACCACATCACGAAGTGATTCTCATACGTACGCTTATCCGTTTGGTTCCACTTGAATTTATTTCATTCTTTGGGCCATTGGCACGAGGCTGGCACGATATGTTTTCTAAAACGTATGTAGTAAAGAAATGGGAACTTGAGCAAAAGAAGCAACAGTTTTACGCCAAAAAAACCAGCTATGGAGCTAATTAAAAGAACTACCTCCGATAATGCCGATTTTAATCAGCTCGTTGCTTTTTTGGATCAATATCTGGCTGTTCTTGATGGTGAAGATCATGAATTTTACGCCCAATACAATAAATCCGGGCAACTCAAAAATGCTCTTGTTTGTTATGAAGATGATAAACCAATTGCTATTGGAGCCTACAAGGAATTTGATTCACAGACAGTCGAAATGAAACGAATGTATACTTTGCCTGAATACCGTGGTAAGGGAATTGCCGGAAGAATTTTGAAAGAGTTGGAAAATTGGGCAATTGAAGAAGGTTATACTACAGCAATACTTGAAACAGGTCAGATGCAGCATGATGCCATTGGACCTGTCTCTTATACACATCTCCGAGCCCACGAGACCGAGGCTGATCTCGT
>CAMFLD010000375.1 GCA_945957245.1 uncultured Flavobacterium sp.
GTACTGATTTCCTATCCAAATCAGAATACGGATAAACTCCTTTTTCTTTTAGTTTTTCGATTAGTTTTGACGAGCCATTTTTTCTTGCAAATTCCATTTCCTCTTTAAAGACTTCCATTATTAAAAGTAATCCATGTTTTTTGCCTCCAATAAAAAACTGATTACCATCAGGCTCATAACTGTCAAAAACAATACATTTATTAGGCTCGTTTGCATTTCCGGGTATTTCACAGGTTTCACCGGGCTCTAGTTTGGCCATGGACGAATAATTACCTATTCCTGTGAAAATACCACACATACGCCTTTCAATTAAATTAAAATCAGTCGGTTCAGACGCACCGTTATTGTAATCATGCTTAGTAAATCCAACTAATTCATAAGTACCTAATCTGTTAGGTTTTGGGCCTGTTCCATCAGGTTGGATTAACTCCATTGTTGCAAAACCAGTGCCTTTGACTCCATTGGGATAATAATACATATCTACTGCACCCCCAAGTTCAAATGGAATAATTGCGTGTCCTACTATATCATGAGACTTTCCAAGAACTTTTTCTAATCCGATAGATTTTTCTTCATAATATTTTTCAAAATCTTCATCAGTGAATTTCGGTTTTGTTTCTTTTTTTCCAAATAGTTTTTTTAAGAAGTTCATTTCTTTTTTTAGGTATTGATTGTTATTGTTATTGTTTTTGTTCTGTTCATTATTCTACAAACAAACACACAGCCCCGTCATTAGTACCGTCATTGATTTTGCCTTTAAAGGTTTCGTCCATCACAACCTTGAATTTCGATGAGAATTTGCGTGGTTTCAAGTATCGGGCGGTTATTTCAACGGAGTTATCAGTCCGCACTTTAATTTTAACGTAGTTATATACATAACCATAAAAAGACTGGTTGATTAATACAGTCTGTGATGTAGTAACAAAAGAAGGTACTTTATTTTTAAATACGCTGGAATCAAAGTATTCATAGGTATCGAACTTCATTCCCCCGATAGCATTGGGTGATTCGGGTTCTTCAACGCCGTCTGAAATCAGTTTGCATTTTCCGTAATAGATTACTGCTTTAACACTTTTTCCGGCTTTTAAAGCAGTCATGAGTTCGTCAAAATTAGTAATGGACTTCTGTGCCTGAAGGGCTGAAGAAATTAAAAAGAGAAACAGAACAGCGAATAGTTTTTTCATAGTGCTTTATTTTAAGTGAAATGAATATGTTTTAATGATGTATATGATCGTACCATACTTCTCAAAAATACGACAAAATAGATACGCTGCAAGAGGATTAACAAATGTTGAATGCCAGATTGAGTTAACAGAGGTGACTTTCCTGATAAATTAAATAGAAATTAAAACTTAAGAATTACAGAGTTATTTTTCCTGCTTCCTGTTTCTTGTTTCTTGCTTCTGTTTTACCAATAAAACAAATACAAACCCTCGTTATGCATCATTATCCTCAGTAGAATCAGAAGTTCTTTTAATAGAAGCTATAGTTCCGTTTTTAAATTCAACCCGCAGCGTAATCGTTTGTTTTAAAAACAAAAACTTTTTATAGTACTTAGAACAAATTAAAACCAAATCGTATTTTGGATTATCCTGCGGAACCTGAATCACCTCAAAATAAAGAGTAGCGTTTCGTATTTCATCTGCCTTGCTTGATTCATAATTGGTTAGACTACTTTTTATTTTATCTTCAATTTTGGGAAGGTATGATTTAAAATTTTGTCTGAAGCTGTTATAAACATCGACCTGACTCTGTTTAACTTCTTTTTTCCCTGCTACAAAATAAACATCACAAAAATCACCGTGCCCTTCAAATTGTTCCTCATTCTGATAGCTTTCTGTAAGATCGGTAAAATCGGATTTTATAGTTTCTAAAGTCAGCATGTATATTAAATTAGATTGTTTTGTGCTAATGTATCAAAATAACAAATTAAGTCGCAGATTTAAGGTGTTATTTTTCTTGCCTCTTGCTTCTTGTTTCTTATTTCTATTCTCTATTTTTGCGCCATGGGAAGAAAGCAAACCAAGAAAGTTATTTTTGAAAACGTTACCGTGCTGGATGCCGGTGCCAAAGGTGTATCGGTAGCGAAAGCTCCGGAAGGTCAGGTAATATTTATTCCGAATGTCGTACCGGGCGATGTGGTAGATGTACAAACATTTAAAAAAAGGAAATCTTATTTTGAAGGCAAAGCCATAAAGTTTCACTCTTATTCAGAATACAGAGTAACACCTGTGTGCCAACATTTTGGCGCCTGCGGTGGCTGCAAATGGCAGAATATGGAGTACAGCCGTCAGTTGTTTTACAAAAACCAGGAAGTTTATAACAACCTAAAACGCATAGGTAAAATTGAACTGCCCGATTTTGAACCGATATTAGGTTCGGAAAAACAGTTCTTTTACCGTAACAAAATGGAATTTGGCTTCTCTGATTCCCGCTGGATGACCGATGCCGAAATACAATCGGGTGTGGAATTTGACAGCAAAAATGCCTTAGGTTTTCATATTCCTAAAATGTGGGACAAAATCCTGGATATTGAAAAATGCCATCTTCAGGAAGATCCCTCCAATGCTGTCCGTAATGAAATCAAACGTTTTGCTACTGAGAACGGCTTGACATTCTTCAATGCCCGAAACCATGAAGGTTTGTTGCGTACGCTAATGATACGCACGGCTTCGACCGGAGAAATTATGGTATTGATTCAGTTTTACGAAGATGATAAAAAGCAACGTGAATTATTGTTAGACCATATCTATTCAATGTTCCCTCAAATTACTTCACTGCAGTATGTCATCAACAGCAAGGCTAATGATACGCTTTACGATCAGGATATCAAGTTGTACAAAGGCCGTGATTATATTTTGGAAGAAATGGAAGGGCTGCAGTTTAGCATTAATGCGAAATCATTTTACCAGACCAATTCCGAACAGGCTTATGAACTGTATAAAATCACAAGGGATTTTGCCGGATTGTCAGGCAATGAGGTAGTTTATGACTTATATACCGGAACTGGAACCATTGCGCAGTTTGTTTCTAAAAAAGCTAAAAAGGTTATTGGTGTTGAAGCTGTTCCTGAGGCCATTGCCGATGCTAAGGAAAATGCCAAACGCAACGCTATTAACAACTGTGAGTTCTTTGTAGGCGATATGAAAAATGTCTTCAACGATGCTTTTATTGCGCAGCACGGCAAGCCCGATGTGGTAATTACCGACCCGCCCCGTGACGGAATGCACAAGGATGTGGTGGAACAATTGCTTAAGATTGGGGCACCTAAGATTGTATATGTAAGCTGCAATTCGGCTACACAGGCACGTGACTTGGCGCTCATGGATGAGAGGTACAAAGTTACCCGTGTACGACCGGTAGATATGTTCCCACAGACGCATCATGTGGAAAATGTTGTACTTTTGGAAAAAAGGTAATTAATTA
>CAMFLD010000376.1 GCA_945957245.1 uncultured Flavobacterium sp.
AAAAGGAAAGTTTCTTTTTTAGCTGCATTTGATTTTCAGTATTTCGCTGATGTCGGTGGTGTATTTTGGAGATAAATGATCCTGTTTCATTTTCCAGGTATGTTGCAAATCCTGATTGCCAAGCCGTATTTTACGTTCACCTGTTTTAGCGTGGATTTTATCAATTACCTGCATCAGTTTCAGATGTTTTGGATTTTCTTCTTCAAAAAGATGGAACTGTTTTTGGTCTCCCGGGATAATTCCGGTAACGATTACACCTGCTTTGGAATAGCGTTCTCCTTCTTCATGAATTTTCTTTAGGATGGTTACTGCTGCATTACTGATGGTAAGACTTGAATTGCTTGCAAAAGGCAGTGTTTCCATTTGGCTGAAATAAATACGTTTTCCGTCTTTTTTCTGATGTTTATCCTTAATCAGTATTACGATTACACTATGACAGCACGAATGCTGTTTGCGTAATTTCTCTGCGCATACCGTAGCAAACGTTGAAACCCGTTCCTTGATTTCGTTAAAGTCGGTCATTTTGTATTTGAACATCCGGGTAACGGCGATGCTTTTTTTATCTTCGGTAGGATCATCGAGTTTCAATACGGATTTGCCTTCGAGTTCGTTTTTCAATCGAAGTCCCGTAACGCCCATTATCATTTTGATAAAAGCTTCATGCTGTGGCAAAGTAAAATCGTAAGCTGTAATAATCCCTCGGGCAATCATTTTCTTTTTTAACCGGAAACCGATTCCCCATACGTCTTCAATCTTGGTCCATTTTAATGCTTTGATTCTTTTTTCATCGGTATCGATGACATACACTCCTTTAGTCTGTTCCGGGAATTTACGGGCTATTTTATTAGCCACTTTAGATAATGCCTTACTTGGTCCAAAGCCTACGCAAACCGGAATACTAAGCCATTTATGAATACGGTTTTTCATTTGCAATCCATAATCATTATAGTCAAATCCTTCTTTGAAGCCGTCAAAATTAAGGAATGCCTCATCAATACTGTATTGTTCCACATGAGGTGTAAATCCCCGGAGGATTTCCATCACGCGGTTGCTTAAGTCGCCATACAAAGGATAATTAGACGAAAAGACATGGATTCCTTTTTCCTTAAGTTCCTGCCGAACCTGAAATTCGGGGGCGCCCATAGCAATGCCAAGTTGCTTGGCTTCATCGCTTCTGGAAATAATGCAACCATCGTTATTGGACAAAATAACAATAGGTTTTCCAACCAGTTGGGGTTGAAAAACACGTTCGCACGAGGCATAAAAATTGTTACAGTCAACTAAAGCATACATGCTGTAAATTTACGGAATAGGTATCTTTTTTTTAGCTGATGTTGATAAATAAAACGTCCCGACAGCCCCGACAGGAATGGCATCCTCCCGAAGGGAGATAGAATGTATGGCGGGAGCAGTGCTGAACAGGGAATGGCAGTTCCGCTCCTAAAAACAAAACCCGTCAAAATGATTCTTGACGGGTTTGAAATTTATGTTTTTTATATCTTAAAATTCATTCAGCATTTTTGATATTTCATCGAGTTTTGGAGTCAGGATAACTTCAATTCTACGATTTTTAGCTTTCCCTTCGGGAGTGTCATTGCTCATGATTGGGGCAAATTCGCCTCGGCCTGCTGCGGTGAGGTTTTGTTTTTTGATTCCCGGATTTTCTGCCAGAATATTTACGATGGCGGTAGCTCTTTTGGTAGATAAATCCCAGTTGTTTTCAATTCCTCCGCCGATACTTCCGAGGATTTTGTCATTATCGGTGTGGCCTTCGATAAGTACGGTAATGTCTGGGTTTTGTGCCAATACCTTACCTACTTCAACTACGGCTCTTCTTCCTTCTGAACCTACTGCCCAGCTTCCTGTTCCGAATAACAACTTGTTTTCCATGGACACATAAACTTTACCATCCTTCATGTGTACTGTCAATCCTTTGCCTTCAAATGCGTTGAGTGCTTTTGAGAGTGATTCTTTTAACTTATTCATAGCTGCATCCTTGGCTGCAATCATGCTTTCGAGTTCGTTAAGCCTTTTGGTATTGGCGGCCAGTTCTGAATTCAGCTTGTTTAAACGATCCTGTTCGGCTGCCAGTGATTTTTCTTTGGCTTCGAGTTGGGCCAGCAAATCACGGTTTTTGGCCATATTGTTTTCCAGAGCGTCATTGCTGTTTTTCTCCAATGCTGCGTAGGAATCCTGTAATGCTTTGAGGTTGTTGTTAGTAGCATTGTAATCTGCCTGAAGTTTGGCCTTATCAGCTTTAAGTGCTGCCAGTTCTGCCTGAAGCGAACGGTTTACCGAATCGAAATCGGCATTGGCTTTGCGCAGTTCTTCATTTTCATCTGCTAATGAGCGGTTTTCCTTTTTTAAATCGGTGTATTTGTTTTCCAAATCATTGTAGATTTTTTTGGATACACATGAAGTCATTACGCTAATTATGGCCAGGCAAAAAATCATTCTTTTTATCATCGCATTGTAAATTTAATCTATTCTCTATTCTCTATTCTCTATTCTCTATTTAATTAATTTCCACTAAAATCGGACAGTGGTCGGAATGTTTGGCTTCGGGCAGGATTACCGCTCTGCTCATCCGGTCTTTGAGGTTTTCGCTTACCAGATTGTAATCGATACGCCAACCTTTGTTATTGCCTCGGGCTCCGGCACGGTAGCTCCACCAACTGTAATTATGCGGTTCTTTGTTAAAATGACGGAAGCTGTCTATGAATCCTGATTTCATGAATTTATCCAGCCAGGCCCGTTCTTCGGGTAAGAAACCGGAAACCGTTGCATTCCTGATGGGATCATGAATATCAATAGCTTCGTGACAGATATTGTAATCGCCACATATGACCAAGTTGGGAATGGCTTTTTTCAATTCGTTGATGTAACTCTGAAAATCATCCATGTATTTAAATTTATGATCCAGGCGGTCAAGATTGGTACCCGAAGGCAGGTAAAGGCTCATTACGGAAATATCGTCAAAATCGGCTCTGAGGTTCCTTCCTTCAAAATCCATGTGCGGAATTTCGGTTCCAAAAACGACATTATTAGGTTTGATTTTGGACAAAATTGCTACACCGCTGTAGCCTTTTTTTTGTGCCGAAAAATAATACTGGTACGGATAGCCAGCTGCTGTAATTGCTTCGGTTGGGATCTGGTCTTCGGTCGCTTTTATTTCCTGAAGGCAGATTACATCGGGATTGGCCTGTTTCATCCAATCTAGAAATCCTTTTGCAATAGCAGCTCTGATACCGTTAACGTTATAAGAGATGATTCTCATATATTTTTAAATTTTTTCAAAAGTAATGATTTCATATTGAAGATTAACGATTGGAGCATTTTTCCGTTTCTTTCTGATTCCTTTTGCCTGTTTAGATGCTTAAACTCTGCTTTCTGGGGCACTAAAAATTATCTCAATCTGATTATAC
>CAMFLD010000377.1 GCA_945957245.1 uncultured Flavobacterium sp.
CACACTGCATATCGTCGGCAGCGTCAGATGTGTATAAGAGACAGCTTCTCTACCACCTGAAAAGAAAAACGTAACATGGGGATATTTCTCAGTTTCAGCAATACGGATTTGTTTTTTACCGTGCTTTTCTAAAACTTCTCCTAGGGTTTCAGTTAAGTTGTCTTTATCAAAAATGCGGTAAATGTTTTGGAATGTATCATCGTAATTGGTCATCGTCACATAATACAAATTCATTTTGTGCATGTTGTAGTCCAGATGATCTTTTTGCGAAAGCACTTCAGTAAGCTGACGGCCACGGTCAGTTCTGAAATTGAAAAAAATAACCACATCACCTTCTTTGATAGTAGTAACAGGTTCGTCATTGTCGTTAGTCATTACAATAGGAGGAAGGAATTCATCGGTAATATCCTTAGCATAGTTTTCCTCAATACTTGCAACTGCATTTTTGGAATGAGTTCCGGTACCAAATACCACAAGATCATAAGCCTGTTTTACACGTTCCCATCTTTTATCCCGATCCATTGCATAATAGCGTCCGATAATCGAAGCCAGTTTGGCCGGGGTTCCTTTGATATGGTTAGTGATATCTCCAATAAAACCGGCACCGGACTTAGGGTCAACATCGCGTCCATCTGTAAAGGCATGGATAAAAACATTTTCCAGTCCAGCTTCATTGGCAGCGTCCAAAAGACCTTTCAGGTGGTTGATGTGTGAATGAACCCCTCCGTCTGAAACCAATCCTAATAAATGAATAGGTTTTTTGTATTCTTTAGCGTAGTGGAAAGCATCTAATATGGCTTTTTCTTTATTAAAGGCTTTATTCTCAACAGCGATATTAATTTTGGCTAAATCCTGATAGACAATTCTTCCCGCACCAAGGTTCATGTGACCCACTTCAGAATTTCCCATCTGTCCTTCGGGAAGCCCTACATTTAATCCATCCGTGCGAAGTTGCGCATTTGGATATTTTGGGTAAAGGCTGTTAATGAAAGGAATATTGGCATTATCGATGGCGGAAACTTTAGGATCCGGGGATTTTCCCCATCCATCTAATATCATCAGGATTACTTTTTTGTTCATTTTGGAATAAATTAATTTTATGCAATCAGCTCATAGGCTTTCCAACGAACAAAGATAAACCTTTAGAAGCGGATTCTTTCTTTAGGTTTTGTGAAAGTTTTGGAAAGTCGTGAGTTTTTTATCGAATTGTAATCGATATAATATTTAATACTAACAGAAAATACATGGTTAAGAACATTGTCATTCAGCAAATCCTTTACGTTATTGCCGTAATTTTTCCTGATAATATCGCTAAATTGGCTGGAACTGTTTCTATAAAGCACTGAAATCTGGCTTCCCGGTGCAAACCACCAGGAATAAGTCAGGTCGAGGTTCCAGGTGCTGAAATCCTGATCCTGATTTGGAACAGGGTTGTTGTAATCAGTCAACCTTCCATTAGGCAGGTGCAAAAGATATTTTTTGTTTTCTGAATATGACCAGTAATGACGAGCCAGTAAAGTAAAACTCATATCACTATTCAGGGAATATCTTGCCGATAGGGTAGTAGAATAGGAAACCACATCCCGATACCCAAAAATCACGTCATTTGGCGTAGCTGAATTTAAATCGGTATCGATAGAAGTTACATATCCATTGTCATTGGTATATCTAAAAGCCTCAAAGCTAAGTATTGCCAATATTCTGTCATTGAATCGGTATCTCGGCGAAATCGTAATATCATACAATTGACGGCCTCTTTCATTGTATTTGGTGAAATTTGGCTCAATATCTATTGCGAACTTATAATTGTAGTTTGAGGAAAAATAACACCAACCGCTGTATTTAGCCGGATTAATGTTATATCCGTTTATGCCAATACGAGGATCAAATTCTGCTGTTTCAAAAGGATCTATATTAATTCCCAATCCAAAATCATGGTTTTTTTTGGTTGTTACATGGAAATTGGTATTGTAATCACCCACTTTTAAAAGCCCTGTTGCTTTATGGAATTCGGTGTAAGTGTTCAAATTAATTCTAAAACCATTTACTTTTTTTGTAGGATTTAAAATCCTGTAGCTGATATTGCTGTAAAAATCATAATATCCTGTTTCGAAATTGATTCCCAGATCATTATCGTCAAAATCTCTGGTAATTATAAAGGCACCGGCACCAAAACGGACTTTACCTTTTGTTTTGTTGAATTCGGCATAGGAACGCAATCCGCTTTTATTGGTGCTTGCGTTTATATTACTGTACTCGAAATTCCCTTGCGCCTGAAATGAATTGGACTTAGTATTCAAATCCCATACTAGTGCAGAAACATTCGCATCCCTATAATTGCCGTTACGGGTTACATTAGTATTCACCAAAGAAACGGAAGAGTTCTTATTGAAACGCTGATCCAATACCAATACATTGTAATTAGTAAGTGGGTTAAGGGTTTCTAGTCGGGTCTGGCCGGTATCGTTGTTTTTTATGGTAACGGTGGTGTTTTCCGAAACGGCATTCAAAACACCAATTCCAAGGCCGCCCCTAGTTCGTCCCGAAACTTTCATTGCGTTGATTAGTTTTATGGAAGTAGGCTGGTCAATGACTGTTTCGTTATCCGCTGCAGAAGCTGTGGGAGCCTGTCCAATTCTTCGGGTATATAACAAACCTCCCTTGTTGAACAGGTCAGTTCCTTCTGTAAAAAATGCCCGGTTTTCATCAAACTGCTGTTCGTAAGCACCAAGATATAACTGCACATTATCAAACTTGGTTTGTCCAAAATCAGGGATTAGGATGGCATCTAAAGTAAATGCATCGTTGATTCCGTATTTAATATCCAGTCCTCCTTTAAATTCTCCAAAGGTCTTGTGGGAACTCCCGGCATTAAGATAAAAGGAAGAGTAAGGAATAAGGAATAATCGGGTTGGCGTTTTGATATTTTCAATTCCTTCTAATATACCGGCCTGATTACTTTCAGAGTTAATTTTGTTGTCAATAAGGTTCCAGGTATATTTGCTGTTGGTACGCTTGATTTCCCTGTAGAAGTTTACACCCCAGGTTTGCTTGTTATTAGTAGAAAAACGCAACGCAGCATAGGGAATCTTCATTTCTACTGCCCATCCGTAGTCAGTAATACGGGCTTTACTATCCCAAATAGCATTCCATGAAAAATCTTCGCCATTAGATTCTGTGTAAAAAACATCAATCTGAACATCAGCGGCACTCACAAAGAACCGGAATTCCTGTTGGCCGTCATTGTAACCATTGAGTGTAACGCCAAAATGATCGCAAGTTCCAAAAAGATCACGGCGGGTAAGCTCTTTTGAAATTTTTTGGGGTTGATCATCGTAAAGTTTTGCAGCTACATATATTGCTTCATTGTCGTAAACCAATCTCACTTCTGTCTTCTTCTCAGGAGCCTGTGGCTTGCCA
>CAMFLD010000378.1 GCA_945957245.1 uncultured Flavobacterium sp.
ACTCAATGCTGAAGCCTCATCCATCAGAAAAAATCTGGTTACAAAATCATTTGAAAAAACCAACAGCGACATTCCTGACTACATCCGCATTTCTCAAAATCTAAAACCAAACTTCTTTAACGAAATCCTTCTCAAAAAAGACATCGTTTACATAGATACTGATAATTTTTTTGAACTGCGGGGCTTTAATTCTATAGGACATAAGCAATACAACGAAAGAAAAATTCACAATCCATTTTATAATTTGGCATTTCAGATGATTGATAAAATCGAAATCAGCACTGATGATCAGATAAACATACTTAAATCAAATTTTAATAAGCGGTTGGAAACCGAAGAACAACTATGGAGTGGCGAAGATTTAGTTACCAAAAACATAAAAGAAGATGTAAAGTTATTTCCAAAAGAAAGACTGGCCTACACTGAAATCACAATGGATGTTACCAGCAAACGATATAACTGGATGGAAGGAGAAGCTATTTATTCTTTTGAACTGCCCGAAGGTTCGGTAGCAACATCGCTCTCTCTTTGGGTAAACGGAGTTGAACGCAAAGGAGTACTCACCACAAAGGAGAAAGCTCAAAAAGCCTACAATCAGGTAGTAGGTGTTGAAATGCGTGACCCTTCACTCATGCAATGGCGCGAAGGAAATCGTGTAGTGGTACGTATATTTCCTGTTACCTACGACCTACACCGAACTTTTAAATGCGGCTTCACTACTCCACTTAAAATAAATACTAATAAACTTATCTACAATAGCATTCAAATTAAAGGACCAAACATCAATGCTGCGGCAACTATTTCACGTATTCAGGTGAATGATAACTCAGAATTTGAAAGCAGTAAAAACTTCAAAATCAAAGACAAATTTTACATCAACGAATCAACAGGCCTGGATGAATGGCAAGCTACGTTACCTATAAATAAAGGCACTTTCTCAGATGCTTTTGTATGGAAAGATAAGTCATATAAAATCGAACCTCTTGAAAAACAAAGGGAAAATTTCAATCCTTCTGAGATTCTGCTTGACCTTAATGCCAACTGGGATCTGGATGAAATAAAAAATATCGTTTCTATCCCTTCAAAAAAGTTTTATGTTTTGAATGATGATTCAAAAGAAGTAATCAACAGCAGTAATTATGAAACTGTATTTGCTTCATTTAAAAATGTTCAGTATTCGTTGCCGCCACTTTATAAAGCGGTCGATTCGAGCCTGATGATAACCAAATGCAGCAATTTTTCTGCCAATTTTGAAGAGCTGGAGAATACGGAATACCTCAAAAAACTTCGTGAGAATACCAAAGCCAAACAACTGCGGGTAATAAACATTGGCGATGAAATCAATCCGTTTTGGCAAACCATTAAGGAACAGCATTTTGTAGCATATGCTCAATTAAAACCTGAAGAATGCCTGAAAGCCATCAGGGAAAATGCATTTATAGCTGTAAAAACAGCTGAAAATAGAGTAAATATTGAACCCGCCGGAATCTCTATAAATGAAATACCAACTCCGATTGGAACCAAAAACTCTGGGATTAATCACATTTACAGAATGTATGCTTTTGGAAAAGTATTAGCAGAACATGTGGCCAGCGAGGATAATCTGGCTACAAACAATAAGTATGTTTATTTAGCCGAAGACGCTAATATCGTAACTCCGGTTTCTTCATTAATAGTGCTCGAAACTGATGCGGATTATGAGAAAAACGGAATCGAAAAAAATACAGGTACACTTGGCAATGCATCTATACATAATGATGGTGCTGTTCCTGAGCCTCATGAATGGCTAATGATTATCATTGGATTAACTGCAATCTTAATTTATTACAGAAAACAAAAAAGTCAACTTATTTAATGCTTCTCTTTAACAATACCAATAAAAAATGGATTGCTGCTTTAGCATTACTTTTACTGATGGTCTACAATTATAATGTGATATTGTTTGGCCTGGACAATGATTTTATTGGTATTGTTATCTCTGTAGGATTGTTCCTTTTGGGTGCCCGAAAGACTGTTTACAAAGTCAACTATTTTTTGATTTTCCTTATTGTTCTCTTTGAGTTTGTCAGCTTCAGGCTTCACATAAAGTCACTGCATTTTCTGTCTCTGATATTACTTTTATGTCTTGTCTTTTACAGTTTCACTAAGCGGTTTTCCTTTATTGCTTTTATCTGTATTATTCTGTTTTCAACATTATTCAATAAATTCTTTGATCATTTAACTACTGAGATCAAGCAACATCTCTGTTACATAGCATTTCTCACACTGAAAAACTTTATTTCTATTGAAAAAATCGAAGGAGTAAGCATCTATATAAATCATGCAAAAATTACCATTGATACAGCCTGCATGGGATTGGCTATGTTCAAAACCGGGTTATTAATAGGAGCCATCCTGCTGACTATTGAAGAAAAGAAACAGAAAAGACATTTTACAATTCTTCAGATAATGCTATTCTGCCTTATTGTAATAGTGCTGAATGTATTGTCGAATTATTTCAGAATCATCACGCTGATAATTCTGAACTGCACACAGGAAAACCTGCTTCATCATACTATCGGGTTGTTTTGTTTTGGATGCTATCAAATCCTGCCGATGCTTTTCATTATAAAGTATTTCAAATGCAGAAATGAAGAACCTGACACAACACAAATTAAACTAAAATCATGGCCTGTAGCTTTGGTCTTTACAGTAGTTTTGGTCACCAGTTTTAAAGTGAAGAAGAATAAGGAACTTGATTTACTATCCGGTTTGAATCCGAAATACAAAATCGAAAAAGGAAGTTGGGTTGCCCCTGATGTTTATAAAATAGAGACCAATGATACTTTGACCTACATAAAAGACCCAATTCACAAACCTCTGATTTGCTGGACCGGTGATGGTTATAAAATCACAAATGCCTTAAAGGTAACTTTGGACAATCAGGAAGTATGGTATAATAAAATGGAAAAAAACGGAGTTACATTTAACTCGTATTGGTGGTATGAATCCGGAAACAGAAAATACACTTCATACATAGAAGTAATGTGGCAGAAACTACTTTATAATAAACCCATCCGTTTAATAAATCAAACTACGATAACTAATTAGGATTTATCCCTCAAATCCATCATAGGCTTTTCATAAAAACGATAAAAGAGATAACTCATCAGAATTACCGTTGCAAGATAAAAAGCAGTAATAAGATGCAATTGCAACAATGAAACTTTATCCCTTTCTACAAAAAGCATCAGCAGTTGCATAATTACACTGTAATGCAGCAGGTAAATGGAATAGGAAATCTTACTGATAAACTGAATACTTTTTTTGATGATTCCTTCTGCAATTTCAAGTTGGGAAAAAAACGGCACAAAAAAAGCAATGGATAACGAAGCCAACGGAAGATAAATTACATTCCATACA
>CAMFLD010000379.1 GCA_945957245.1 uncultured Flavobacterium sp.
GCCTAAGTCATTCCTTCTGTTCAAAACGTCTAAAAACAATAAATCATAGAACCAAAATTTATCTTTTTTGTGGAACTTTCTGAAATCGGATTCGGTGGTAAGGAATCGAACCAGTGCTTTTGATTTTTTGGTTGCCGATTTGAACGTATACCCTGTACTTGCTTTAGTCCAGCCACCGGCGGAGCCTATATGAATGATGTTTTTCGTATTGTGTTTCCAGAATGGATAACTCGTCATAGGAATATTTCCCTTTTCTTTTTCAACTATTTCATAGCTCGTAATGCCAAGCTTTTGGATATAATCTTCAATTTCGCTTTCATAAGCTTCTTTTGATAATAAGTCTTTTGAAAATAAAGTGTATTCGATTAAAGCTTCGGTTGGCGAGGCAGGCAGCACATACATAAATCGGGTATTGCCTTTTTGGTTTATGGAAAAATCCATAAATGTTGCACAGTCGGTATTAAAAACGGCTTCTTTACTTTTGATAAACCAACCCACAAAATGTTGTTTCAGATAAGGATACTTTGACTGTGACATTATTAAATCCGGATTGAAAATGGAATTCAGGATTTTGTTGCAGGTGTAACTTTCAACATCTGTTTTTACTACACAGTGACTTCCCAATTCTTTGAAATCGACAATTTTTTGAGTAACAAAATGAATGTTATTGTGGTTGCGGATGGTTTCGAAAACCAAGTTGTAGAAATCCAATCCTTTAATCATTTTATACTGATAAGGACTGAGTTCAAATTCACGTTTCAGATTTTGGTCTGCAAAAAAGGAGGAATTCCATTTTTTCGATACAATTGGGTCAAACAAATTCCCATCGTCCCAGAAACACCAGGTACGGTCATTGGTTTTTTTGGAATTTTCATCAATAAGCAAAATGGATTTGTCTTGAAACTTTCCGGAAACGACCATTTCATACACCGTCATTAATGCCGCTAGTCCTGAACCGGTGAATATATAATGGTAGTGTTTCATAAGCAGAAATCACTGTCCGGAAAAGCCAGACAATGATTTACAAAAATAAAAAACCAAATTAACCTATTTTATTTTTTCATGCTTACGTTTGTTAAAAACCCAAAAAATGATTGGAAATACCAGCAGTGTCAATACTGTAGCGGTTATCAGCCCTCCAATAATTACTACAGCTAATGGTTTTTGGCTTTCAGAGCCAATACCGGTGCTGATTGCTGCCGGTAATAACCCTATTGATGCCATCAAAGCAGTCATTATTACAGGTCTGGTCCGTATTTTTACCCCTTCGAAAATAGCGGTTGTTAAATCCATTTTCTGCCTGATGTTATTATGGAATTCGGTAATCAGGATTACTCCGTTTTGTATACAGATTCCAAAAAGGGCAATGAATCCTACACCGCCTGAAATACCAAAATTTATTCCCGTTAAATGCAGCGCAATAATTCCGCCAATAATGGCAAATGGGACGTTGGTCAGCACGATAAGCGAGTCTTTGATGTTGCCAAACATTATGAATAACAGAATAAAAATTCCAATCAGGCTTATAGGTACCATTTTGGCTAAAGTGTCTGTGGCCCGAACCTGATTTTCGAATTCACCCGTCCAGCCAATGCTGTATCCTGAAGGGAGTTTGATATTATTCGCAACATTTTTTTGTGCTTCTGCAATGGTACTCCCCAAATCCCTGTCACGAACAGAGAACTTAACTCCGATAAAACGCTTCGTATTGTCCCGATATATAAAAGCAGGTCCCGTTATTTTTTTGAGTGTTGCAATTTCCTTAAGCGGAATTTTTGCTCCGGTAATTGTGGGCACTTTCAGGTTGGAAATGTCTGCTTCATCCTTCCTATACTCCTTCTGATAACGTATCCGGACATCGAATTTTTTTTCTCCTTCGTATTTTTGAGTGGCGGTTTTACCACCAAAAGCCATTTCTAAAACAGCCTGGGCGTCTGAAAGGTCAACACCATAAGCAGCCATTTTGCTTCTGTCGAGTATGACACTTATTTCGGGCTGCCCAACATTTCTTAAGATTCCAACATCTTTTATTCCGTTAACGTTTTCAATTTGTTTTATTACATCGTTAGCTATTTTGTCAAGTTCATCCAAATCATCGCCATAGATTTTTACCGCATTTGAAGCATTAATTCCGGCAACGCTTTCGGCTACATTATCAATGATTGGTTGGGAATAATTGTATCCAATACCCTGATATCGGGTTAGTTTTTTATCCATTTCAGCAATCAGTCCGTCCATCGAAATCTTGCGTTTCCAATCGTCTTTGTGTTTCAGGTTTACCTGCATCTGTACATAGTAGAATCCGCTTGGATCTGTTCCGTCGTTGCTTCTTCCTACCTGACTTAACACTCCGTTTACTTCGGGGAATGATTGTAGTTCTTTACGTAAAATGGATGTTTTCTTAACGGTTTCGTCCAGTCCCTGGCTCATAGGGAATTTGGCTTCTACCCAAAGTGCACCTTCGTTTAACTGCGGGAGAAATTCGGTTCCCAAAAATCCTGCTGAAAAAAAGGTGAGCAAAATTATTACTGCTGAGGCAATGAGCGTTTTGACTTTGTGTCTGAATGTCCATGTAAAGCCTTTTTCTACAATACGATTCCAAAAGCTTACAAAAGGATTCTCTTTTTCTTTTACGTTTTTATTTAAAAAGATATGACACAATACAGGAACTAAGGTCAATGTAAAGAGCAGTGCACCAAGAAGGGCGAATCCTAATGTGTAAGCTAATGGAGAAAACATTTTTCCTTCTACTTTCTGGAAAGCGAAAATGGGCAACAGAGCTGTTATGATAATTAATTTTGAAAAGAAAATGGCTTTGCCCAGCTCACTTCCGGTTTTTTTGATGACACTTCCAATGGCTAGTTTATTGAAACGCTCCATTCCTTTTTTGTGTGCCAGATGATCAAGCGTTACAAAAATCCCTTCAACCATTACTACTGCCCCGTCAATGATAATACCAAAATCCACAGCACCCAGTGAAAGCAGGTTGGCACTCATACCCATCATTTTCAAACATAGAAAGGCAAAAAGCAGCGACAAAGGAATCACAATTGAAACCGTAACGGTTGTCCGCCAGTCGGCCATAAAAAGAAAAACAATGACCGTAACAAAGATAATTCCCTCTGCCATGTTGTGCATTACAGTAGTAGTGGTGTAATTCATCAGGTTGTCACGGTCATAAAATGTTACCATTTTGACATCGTTTGGCAGGATGTGATCATTGAGTTCGGCTATTTTTTCCTTAATTCTGCCCAGAACTTCTTTAGGGTTTTCGCCTTTTCGCATTACAACAATTCCTTCAACAACATCATCCTGTGTATTTAATCCTACTTGTCCAACACGAGGCATGGACGATTCTTTGACATCGGCAAGATTTTTTACCAGAATGGGGTTACC
>CAMFLD010000380.1 GCA_945957245.1 uncultured Flavobacterium sp.
ACAGGATTAAACCTTCTAAGATATGTGCCCGCTCTTCGGCTTTGCGTAATTCGAATTTTGTTCTTCTTACCACTACATCATGACGGTGCTCCACAAAATAGTGAATAAGGTCTTTTACATTCAGTAATTGTGGTCTTCCGTTAACCAATGCAATATTATTAACACTGAAAGAAGACTGTAGCTGTGTATATTTAAATAAGGTATTCAAAACTACATTTGGAACCGCATCACGTTTCAATTCATAAACGATACGCATTCCATTTCTGTCCGATTCGTCACGGATGTTTGAAATTCCCTCGATTTTTTTCTCATTGATAAGATCAGCCGTTTTCTTGATCATCTCGGCTTTATTTACCTGATATGGTATTTCAGAAACAATAATACAGTCTTTACCATTTGCTTCTTCAAAGCTTACCTTGGCTCGGATAACAATTCTTCCCCTTCCGGTTTTAAATGCTTCCCGTACGCCTTCCATCCCGTAAATCGTTCCTCCTGTAGGGAAATCAGGCGCTTTGATGTGATGCATTAATTCATCAACTTCAATATCATTATTGTCAATGTAAGCCAATGTGCCATCAATTACTTCAGTCAGATTATGTGGAGCCATGTTAGTGGCCATACCTACAGCAATTCCCGAAGCTCCGTTTACAAGTAACGTTGGAACACGAGTTGGCATTACAGTTGGTTCTTCCAATGTATCGTCAAAGTTTAGCTGGAAATCGACAGTCTCTTTGTCAATATCTGCCATTATGTCTTCTGCCATTTTTTTCATTCTGGCCTCCGTATAACGCATAGCTGCCGGACTATCACCATCGATAGAACCAAAGTTACCTTGACCGTCAACCAATAGATAACGTAAGCTCCATTCCTGAGCCATACGAACCATGGCATCGTACACAGAAGTGTCTCCGTGCGGGTGGTACTTTCCTAAAACTTCTCCAACAATTCTTGCGGATTTTTTGTGGGCTCTATTGGAAAAAACCCCTAAATCATACATTCCGTATAACACTCTTCTGTGCACTGGCTTTAACCCGTCACGTACGTCCGGCAATGCCCTGGACACAATAACCGACATCGAATAATCGATGTAGGCTGATTTCATTTCATCTTCGATGTTAATTGGAATTAACTTTTCTCCGTCAGACATATTTAATAAATTATTTAATAAAAATTACTTTAATTTCGAAACGTGCTAATATAGGTCATTTAATAAATTTACCTGCATTTTTAACCCACAAATTTCAATGATTTATTAACAAAAACAGTGCTTTTTTTGGTTAATAAGTTAGTCCTATAACCACTTTCATTATTGGCTTTTTTTTTGTCAATTAGCTGACAGTACTTTTAGTCGGAATGATTTTTGTTAGAATGATTCTGAATAACTAAATTTACATTACCAATTATATATTATGGATGATAATTTTTCACCGAGGGTAAAAGACGTAATCACTTACAGCAAGGAAGAAGCCCTGCGTTTGGGACACGATTTTATCGGTACAGAGCACCTGATGCTCGGAATTTTAAGAGATGGAAATGGTAAAGCAATTACCATTCTGAATAATCTTGGTATTGACTTAGAACATTTGCGTAAAAAAGTTGAGATATTAAGCCCTGCAAATCCAAATGTTGAAATCAGTAACGAAAAGAAAAACCTGCACCTGACGCGTCAGGCAGAGCGTGCCTTAAAGACTACCTTCCTGGAAGCTAAAGTTTTTCAAAGCACATCTATAAGTACAGCACATTTATTACTGTGCATTTTAAGAAATGAGAATGATCCAACAACCAAACTGCTGCATCGTCTGAAAATAGACTATAATGTGGTTAAAGAACAGTATTTGAATATGACACCGAACGAAGAAGATTTTAACGATAATTTACCAACCAACGAATCCTCTTATAATGATGATTCAGGACAAGATGACAGTCTGAAGGAAGGTAGTTTTAATAATCCGGCCAACAAAACCAATAAAAAGTCAAAAACGCCTGTTTTGGATAACTTTGGTCGTGATCTTACCGAATTGGCAGAAGAGGGAAAACTAGATCCTGTAGTGGGTCGTGAGAAGGAAATCGAAAGGGTTTCCCAAATTTTAAGCCGGAGAAAAAAGAACAATCCTTTGCTCATTGGTGAGCCGGGTGTTGGTAAATCTGCTATTGCAGAAGGTCTGGCACTGCGTATCATCCAAAAGAAAGTGTCAAGGATTCTGTTCAATAAAAGAGTCGTAACGCTTGATTTGGCTTCGCTTGTTGCCGGAACTAAATACCGTGGACAGTTTGAAGAAAGAATGAAAGCCGTAATGAATGAGCTGGAAAAAAATGATGATATCATTCTTTTCATTGACGAAATCCATACTATTGTTGGTGCCGGTGGCGCTACAGGTTCCCTTGATGCTTCAAACATGTTTAAACCTGCTTTAGCAAGAGGCGAAATACAATGCATCGGAGCAACAACACTGGATGAATACAGACAATATATTGAGAAAGACGGAGCGTTAGAAAGACGTTTCCAAAAAGTAATTGTAGAACCAACATCTGTTGAGGAAACCATTACTATTTTGAATAACATCAAAAACAAATACGAAGATCATCACAATGTAATCTTTACACCGGAAGCTATTGAAGCCTGTGTGAAACTTACTAACCGATATATGTCAGAGCGTTTCCTTCCGGACAAGGCTATTGACGCAATGGATGAAGCCGGTTCTCGCGTACACATTACCAACATTGATGTTCCTAAACAAATTCTTGATTTAGAACGTCAACTGGAAGAAGTACGTGAGCTTAAGAATTCTGTCGTTAAAAAACAGAAATATGAAGAAGCGGCTAAATTACGTGATGATGAAAAACGATTGGAAAAAGACCTTGCTATTGCACAGGAGCAATGGGAAGAAGATTCTAAAAACAACCGTATCAAAGTAACCGAAGATAATGTTGCCGATGTAGTTTCGATGATGACCGGAATCCCGGTTAACCGTATCGCACAAACCGAAAGCAATAAATTAGCTCACTTACCGGAATTAATTAAAGGTAAAGTAATCGGACAGGATGAAGCCGTAAGTAAAATTGCAAAATCAATCCAAAGAAACCGTGCCGGACTTAAAGACCCGAACCGTCCTATTGGTTCGTTCATTTTCCTTGGTCAGACCGGAGTTGGTAAAACACAACTTGCTAAAGTTTTAGCCAAAGAATTATTTGACTCAGAAGATGCGTTGGTTCGTATCGATATGAGTGAGTATATGGAGAAATTTGCTATCTCACGTCTTATCGGAGCGCCTCCGGGATACGTAGGATATGAAGAAGGTGGACAATTGACTGAGAAAGTACGTAGAAAACCTTATTGTGTAGTGCTTTTGGATGAAATTGAAAAAGCCCATCCGGACGTATTC
>CAMFLD010000381.1 GCA_945957245.1 uncultured Flavobacterium sp.
GCTCGGAGATGTGTGTAAGAGACAGACCTAGTATTCCAAGTATACCCATAGTAAACCAGTTCTTTTGATAGCCATTGTGAAAGCTTATAATTTCCATACCAACTTTGGAGCTGAATATATGAGCCATGCTATAACTCATTGTATATATAGCCATGTAACGTCCTTCATGGCCTTTTGGTGCACGGCTAAGGGCAACGGAGTTGGAAAACGGAAAAGCAAACATTTCCCCAAAAGTCATAAACAACATCATAATAACAAGGATGCCTGACCAGGTATTAATGAGCATCAGAAATAAGCTTACAGACATAAACAGACAGCCTAGTGCCACTACTTTTATTTTATTGATTTTATTACGTTCAACATAACTAACAATCGGCATTTCCAATTGGAATATCAATAAACCATTCATAGTCAGTAATAAACCGGTCTGGAATTCGGTAAGATTGAATTGTTCTTTATGATAGAGCGGGATAGTGGTGAAAACCTGAAAGAATAATATTCCGGATACCAAACAGGCAAAAAGAAAAATCCAGAAAGGTTTATCTTTAAATACCGAATGTGTTAATATTTCTCCGGGATGTTCTTTGTCCCTGAAGGCAGTTTTTTTCTTTTCCTTTACTTTAACCCAAAAGATAAGTATGGCTATAATACAGGTAGCTCCATCAACCCAAAACAATCCGCTGTAACCAATTCCCATAATAATAAGTCCGCCTAAAGCTGGTCCTGCGGCAAAACCCAGATTTATCGCCAGCCGCACAAGTGTCAGTGCCCGAGTACGGTTTTCCGGTTTGGCATAAGCCCCGAGAGATACAAACATGGCAGGACGGAACATATCGGCAATAATCATAAGGATAAACATGCCGATACACAATCCGTAGAAACTATGGATAAACTGTATAAAGAACAATAAGATTCCGGTAGTAAGAAGGCTGAAAATCATAATTTTATAAAAGCCTATCTTGTCAGAGAGTTTGCCGCCCAACCAGGAACCTATCATGGAGCCAACACCAAAACAAACAAGTACCGTTCCAATTTGACTATTCTTAAAATGCAGGTCTTCCTTGAGGTATTTAGACAGGAAGGGTAACACCATCGTACCGGCACGGTTGATAAAGGTTATGAGAGTGAGTATCCAGATTTCTCTTGAAAAACCCTTGAAATTATTGAAATAACGTTGTAGTCCGGCCCTAAGCATGATTGATTGTGTCAGTTCGGGCTTGAGCCCAATAATGATTGATAGGGTAAAGTTAGTAAACTTAGTGTCCCCGAATTTGTGGCATCGTATTTAGTTTTACAGTATTTTTGTTGAAAACACCAGAATGAAAAAATTACTCTTATTACTATTGTTTCTGAACTTCTCCATGTTATTGGCACAAGATACCAAACAGGAGACTTCTCAGGAATTTCAGGCCAATCTGAATAAGGAATATGCAAATAGGGAAGAAAGCCCTCTTACCGACGAAGATTTTAAGAATTTTAAAGGATTGGATTTTTATCCTATTGATAATAAATATATTGTTGAAGCAAAATTCAAACGTACAGAAGGAGAAAAGGTTTTTAAAATGAAAACCACCGGTGCACGCTTGCCCGAGTACGTAAAATATGGTGAGCTAAGTTTCAGTTTAAATGGAAAACAGTTTAAACTCAATCTATACCGGAATATAGAACTGTCTAAAAAGGCCGGTTTTGAAGATTATCTGTTCCTTTCTTTTTCAGACCTGAGTTGTGGAAAGCAGACTTATATTGGTGGCCGTTATATTGATATGCGTATTCCTAAAGGGAATACAGCTATCATTGACTTCAATAAAGCATATAATCCATATTGTGCTTATAACCATAAATATTCCTGCCCGATAGTTCCGTTGGATAATGACCTTGATATTGAGATTCTGGCAGGTGTAAAGAAATTCCATGACTAATGCGGTTTTATAATTTACATACGCATAAGTACACTGCCAATTCAGACGTATTAGAACTGGTTAATCAGTATCCTTGGGAGTTTGATGCCACTATTCCGTTTTATTCAATAGGGATTCATCCCTGGTATATTAATGAAGCGAGAATGGAAACCGATTTGGAAATGATAGACCAAAAACTTGCTTTACCTTCCTGTCTGGCTCTTGGCGAATGTGGTTTAGATAAAAGAATTGAAATCCCGATGTCATTACAGGAAAGGGTATTTGAACGGCAAATACTTTTGGCAGAAAAGCATCAGAAACCGTTGGTACTGCATCTGGTTGCCGCTTTTGACGAATTGTTGGCAATAAGAAAACGAATGGATATTAGGGTGCCTATAATCATTCATGGATTCTCAAAAAACAGGCAGCTTGCTCAACAATTGCTGAATAATGGCTTCTATCTTTCTTTTGGAAAATACCTTTTGCGCAATCCGGAACTTAAAGAAGTCTTTCAGATAATGCCCAATGATCGTTTTTTTCTTGAGACAGATACAATAGAAGAGACTCTTGAAGAAGTATACCACCTCGCTTCTACCTATAAAGAAATGGATTTAAATCAGATGAAGGCTCAAGTTGACAGTAACTGGAAAAATGTTTTTAAGCATTAGAAAGTTTTGGTTTCCTGCTCTTAAATTACTTTGTTTATCATTTGATAACCAACTTTTTGAATGAACATTTACAGCTTCTTAATCTAAGATTAAGAAAAAAATAACTCTAATCAGGAAAAATAATGTAATTTTAATTTCTAAAAAATTTAAAAATGAAAAAACAAATTATTGTAGCAGTGGCTTTAGTATGTTCAGCATTTGGATTTAGTCAACAACAGGGAAGCATTACTAAATTGGAAGATTCCTGTTTGAGATTGTCTGAGATGTACACGCACAAAAAGCTCATTACAACTCAGGGTTCGCCTTATTTAATGCAGGCATTTACACTTGCAAAGGTTGCTAATATATCTTCAAATGCCATGATGCGCTATAACGCAGCTAATGATGAGTTTGAATTTATAAACTCAGCCGGTGATACATTATCTTTGAATAAGTCACAGGCTTTTAACGATATTACATTTACCATTCAGAAAGTTAACTATCGTCTTGTTGATTACAAAGAGAAAAGCGGTAGAGTGACTAATGGATATTTGGTTAAACTAATGGAGAAAAACGGTCTTACACTTTATAAAAGGCAGAAAATAAACTATAGAGAAGCTCAACCGGCTAAATCTTCTTATGATACTGCTACCCCTGCTAAGTTTGTTCCTGCAGACGATACTTTTTTCCTTCAAAAAGGAGATGGTGAAATTTCAGAATTACCAAACAGTAAAAAGGGAATCTTAAAATTATATCCTGAAAAGAAAACAGAATTAGAAGCCTTTATGAAACAAAATGACATTGATCCTGAAAAAGAGCAGGGAGTCATTAAATT